>JBOHBE010000279.1:0-8140 GCA_050698235.1 Gaiellales bacterium | reverse complement strand
GAGCAGGTGGTCGTCCCACGTCCCCAGGTCGGGATCGAGCGCCATGGTCGACGACGCGTTCGACCGGTCGACGACGTCGGCGTTGCACGCGACCCGCACCATGTAGGCGCCGGGGAGGAGGTATCGGTCGGTGCGCGCGTCCTCGGCGGGCCGCTCGCGTGCGACCCACGCGATCTTGGCGGCGACGTGCGAGCCGTCGAGGTTGCAGCCCGACCGCGCGTACCACTCATCGGGCGCGACCCGCTCCTCGGCGGCCCGGCACAGCGGGTCGGCCCGCCGGTCCATCCAGATGATCGCCGGACCCACCGGCTGGCCGTTTCGATCGACGCAGACGAGGCCGTCAAGCTGCGACCCGAACGAGATCGCCCGCACGCGGCGCAGGTTCACCCGCGCCGAGAGGTCGCGGAAGCCGTTGACAACGGCCGCTCGCCAGTCGCGCGGGTCCTGCTCGGCCCACCCCGGCCGCGGGTACGACAGGTTGTGCGGCTGGTAGGTCGTGGCCAGCCGCTCGCCGGCGGCGTCGAACACGGCCAGGCACGAGCCCTGCGAGCCGACGTCGATCCCGCAGACGAGCTCGGCGTCGCTCATCGGGCGGCGGCGGCCGCTCCCAGCTCCTCCAGCGCTCGCTCGGCGGTCCACCGGTCGACGATGACCCGCTTCAGGGCCCGCGTCATCGCCTCGGGGTTCTCGTGCATGAAGATGTTGCGCCCGACGCTGCAGCCGACCGCGCCCGCCTCCATGGCGTGCTGCTGGCGGGTCAGGAGCTCGGCCTCGGTGATCCGCGAGCCGCCGGCGAGGACGGTCGGGAGGCCGGCGGCAGAGGCGACCAGGCGGGCGTACTCCTCGCCCGAGCCCGGCCAGTTCGTCTTGATGACGTCGGCGCCCAGCTCGGCGCACAGGCGCACGTTGCGAAGCAGGTAGTCGGTACCGAGCTCGGAGGTCGTCCCCGAGTACGCGCTCGGCCACTCGGCCTCGGCGATGAACGGCATCCCGAGCTCGTCGCAGGCCGAGCCGACCTCCGCGAGCCGCTCGATCATGTCCTGCTCGGTGTCGGTGCCGAGCGCCACGTAGAGGACGACGGCGTCGGCGCCAGAGCGCAGCGCCTCCTCGACCTCCGCCACGGCGGCGATGCTCGGGTTCTCGCCGGGGTCGGCGGACGCCGAGAGCATGTACGCGACGGCGGTCGTCTGGCTCAGCTCGGCCGCGGCGATCCGCGACATGCCGCGCGAGAGCATGAGGACGTTGGCACCGCCGGCCACCGCCTCGGTCACGCGGGCGCGGATGTCGGCGAGCGGCTCGAGGAACACGGGCGACGTCATCCCGTGGTCGAGCGCGCAGATGACGGACGTGTTCGTCGGGTGGTTCAGCACCCGCTTCAGCCGGATGGTCTTGCCCAGGCTCATGTGCTTCCTCCTCGCGTGGTCGGCGCCCGCATTCAACCAGATCCGCGCGTCGCGGCTCTCAGGCACCTTTCACGCCCCTCTCATGTTGGGCGCGCAATACTGGGGAAGGTGACCGCTGCACGCGTTCTCCGGTTCACGCGCACCGAGCGGGCGGCGCACTGGCTGCTGGTGGCGACGCTCGCCGCCATCCTCCTGAGCGGCACGCAGATGCCTCACCACTGGGATGCCGACCAGCCGGTCGTCGACATCCACGTCGGCAGCGCGCTGCTGCTCGTCGCGGGGCTCGCGCTGCTCCTGTGGCAGGCCAACCGGCATGCGCTCGTGGCGACCGCGGTGCAGCTCTCGACGACCGAGCCCGGCGATCGCGAGTGGCTCCTGGGCATGCCCGACCGACTTCGGACGGGAGCTGGCCCGCCGCCGGTGGGCAGGTTCAACGCCGGGCAGAAGCTGAACGCGCGGCTCTCGACGCTCGCCCTGGCCGTCCTCTACGCGACCGGGGCGGCCCTGCTCCTGGTCGGCGGCGGCCTGCCGCAGGGGCCGCTGCACACGCTGACGACGGTGGCGCTCTGCGTGCTCGTCTCGGGGCACGTCTTCATGGCCGTCTTCAACCCCGGCACCCGGCATGCGCTGCGCGGGATGACGCTCGGCGAGGTCGACCGCACGTGGGCCGAGCACCACCATCCCAGGTGGGTCTCCGAGCTCGACCGCGAGGCTACGGTGCGCCCGAGCGACCTGGAGGTGAACCGTGGATCGTGAGGGTGTGCGGATCGCGCACGTCGACGAGATCGCCGGGGCCCAGGAGGCACCGGGCGCGGGGCGGCAGTGGAAGCCGGTGCGGGCGGGCCTCGGTATTGACGCGTTCGGCGCGAACGCGTTCGTTTCCGACGCCGGCGCGGAGCTTGTGAAGGAGCACGACGAGCTGCACGAGGCCGACCCGGGAGCGCGACATCGCGAGCTCTACGTCGTCCTGCGCGGCCGGGCCGAGTTCACCCTGGCCGGCGAGCAGGTCGACGCGCGCGCCGGGACGCTGGTCTACCTCGACGATCCGGCGGTCGTCCGAAGCGCCGTCGCGCGCGAGGACGGGACGGCCGTGTTGGCCGTCGGCGGGCCAGCCGGTCGCGCGTTCACCGTCTCGGAGTGGGAGTCCGGTGCCTGAGGGGGTCCGCATCGCGCACGTGGACGACATCCCGGCCGTCCCGGGCCAGACATACATCGAAGGGGACTGGAAGCCGGTGCGGGCAGAGCTCGGGATCGACGCGTTCGGAGCGAACGCCTACGTCGCGGACGCCGGGCAGCTGATCGTCGAGGAGCACGACGAGCTGAACACGGCCGATCCCGGCGCCAGCCACCGCGAGCTCTACGTTGTCCTGCGCGGCCGGGCCGAGTTCACGCTGGCCGGCGAGCAGGTCGACGCGCGGGCCGGGACGCTGGTCTACCTCCACGATCCGGCGGTCGTCCGGAGCGCCGTCGCACGCGAGGATGGGACGGCGGTGCTCGCGATCGGGGCGCCGGCGGGACGGGCGTTCGAGCCGTCCGGCTGGGAGACCGGCTGGACGGCCTCCCGCGGCCCTACGGCGTGACGACGACCTTGAGCGCGTCGCCGCGCCGGATCCGGGGGAACGCCTCGGGCGTCTCGTCGAGCGACACGATGTCGGTGACGACGCCGCGGATGTTCGCCGTGTTCTGCTCGAGCATGTCGAGCGCCTGCACCTGGTCGCGATAGCGCGAGGCGTAGCTCCCCAGCACCGCGACCTCGCGGTAGTGAAGGACGTTCGACGGGAAGTCGATGGTCGTCGTGCCTTTCGGAAGGCCGCCGAAGAAGAGCACGCGGCCGCGCGGCGCGGCCATCTCCATTGCCTGCTCCTGGGCGCGCGCGTTCGAGCACGCCACGATGACGCGCTCGGCGCCGTCGCCGGTCTCGGCCTTGATGTGCTCGACGGCATCGACGGCCGAGGTGTCGACGTAGTGGACACGGTCGTCGTCGAGCACCTTGTGCGCCAACTCGAGCCGCTTCGCCTCGGTCTCGAGCAGGTAGACCGTGCCGGCGCCCTGCGCGAGGGCCAGCGCGACGTGCGCGGTCCCGACGGGCCCGGCCCCGATTACGACCGCCCGCAGATCGAGTCCCACCTCGAGGTCCTTGTGGCCGCAGATCGCGTCCGAGAGCGGGTCGGCGAAGGTGGCGTGGACGGCGTCCAGCCCCTCGGGGATCTGAAAGACGTTCTTGAGCGCCACCTGCGGCACGGCGACGAGCTCGGCGTAGGCCCCCTGGTAGTCGAAGCCCATGAGCCCGCCGGCCTGGCAGAGGTGCTCGTTGCCGGTGCGGCAGAGGGTGCAGACGCCGCAGTAGAGCGTCGAGATGACGTGGACGAGGTCGCCGGTGCCGGCGCGCAGGTCGCCGTTCGCCTCGGGCCCGACCTCGAGCACCTCGCCGCAGATCTCGTGGCCGAGCACGGCCCCGGGCTCGATTCGGCGGTCACCGTTGTAGAACGTGCGGACGTCGGTGCCGCAGATCCCGCATGCCACGACGCGGAGGAGCGCACCGTCGGGGGGACACGTCGCATCGGGCACCTCGCCCAGCACCATCTCGCCCGGCCCGTTCCAGATCGCGGCACGCATCGCGGGCGATCTTATCGGCCGCGCGGCTGCGAACGCGCGACACAGCAGGCCCGGCCGACGCGGCAGACCGCCGCGTCGACGCGGCGGAGGAGTCGCAGCACGTTTCGCACGCCCGGATCGTACCGTGGCGTATGCTCATGCGGTGGCCGGAGCAAGCGTCACCACCGACCGCCAGGAGGGGCTCGCCCAGTTGTATGCCGCCGAGCGGCAGCAGATGGACAACCTCTGCGGCTGCTTCTGGGCCACGCTCGCGCTGCGTGCCGCGGGGATCGACGCCGACCAGGACGGAGTCGCCGTCGCCGCCGGGGCGATCCTGCCCGGGGGCGATCCGCAGACACACGTCGCGCCCGGCGCCACGCCGCGAAACGACTACCGCGTCGAGCTCCCCGTCGACTCAACACCGGGCGTCGCCGGCACCGCCGCGCCGGCGGTCGCGCGCGCGATCGATGACCTGTCCCGAGGTGCCCTGGCGGCGATCCCGGTCGCCGACCCCTGGACGGCCGAGACCGTGCGCGCCCTCATGGACGCCGCGCACGGCGCCACCCTGATCGCCAACGTCCGCACCGGGCTCTTCTGGGGCTCGCACGTGCCCCCGGGGACGGTGCTCGCGCACCTTCGCGGCGAGGACGTCGAGCCGCCTCCCGCCGACTGGGACGTGGGCCACTTCGTGAATTTCGCCGCGCTCGTTCGCGGCCCCGCCGGCGACCTCGTCGTCGTCCGCGACACCTACCAGGAGCTTGGCCTCGAGGGCCACCACCTTCAGCCTCCCGACCGGGTCGCGGCTGCGCTTCGCCGCGACGACGGCCGGGAGGGCGGCGTGCTGGCCGTCGTTGAGGCGAGCGCCGCTCCCGCCCTGCGCGAGCGCCTTGAGCGCGAGGGCTTCGAGCTTCGCCACTGGCACAACGGCACCCCTGATCCGGAGGAACCACCTGATGGCTAAGACCGCCACCGCCTCGGCTACTGACATCATCGAGACCTGGCGCGCCGACGGCATCCGCTATGTCCGCTTCGAGCTCCCCGACATGCACGGGACGAGCCGCTCGAAGATCGTCCCGATCGACCAGGCGGCGGGCTACTGCGAGGAGGGTCTCAACATGTACGGCGGCGCCGCCGTGCTCGACTCGCGCTCCGACGTCGTCCCGAACACGCTCTACCACGAGGAGATCGGCTACGGCGACCAGCGCCTGATCCCGGATCCCGAGACGGCCGCGGTCGTGCCGTGGGCCGAGGCGACGGCGCGATTCATCTGCGACTCGCAGTTCATTGGAGGCGAGCCGCTGCGCGCGACGCCGCGCCACGTCTTCCGCCGCCAGCTCGAGCGCTGCCACGACCTCGGCTACGAGCCGGTGCTCGGCTTCGAGCCCGAGTTCTATCTCCTGCACCTGGACGGGAGCCTGCTCTTCTCGGGGTACCAGATCTTCAACCCCGTCCGGAACACCTACGTCCCGATGATCACCGAGTTGGTCGACCACATGAACGCGTTCGGGATCGAGATCATCACCGCCAACTGCGAGTACGCGGGCTCCCAGTGGGAGATCAACTTCCGCCCCGGGGCGGGGCTGGCGGGGCCCGACAACGCGTTCTCGTTCAAGAATGCGGTCAAGCAGATCGCTCACAACCACGGGCTGAACGCGACCTTCATGTCGAAGCCCTTTGCCGACTCGGCCGGATCGGGCTGCCACGCCCACGTCAGCCTGACGGGCCTCGACTCGGGCGAGAACGTGTTCGGCGACGACTCCGACCCGCAGGGCATGTCCGACCTCTGCCGGCAGTTCATGGCCGGCCAGCTCCGCCACGCGCGCGGCATCTACACGCTGCTCGCGCCGACCGTCAACTGCATGAAGCGGCGCCGGACGCACACGTTCAGCCCCACCAACATCTCGTGGGGCCAGGAGGACAGGACGGCGCTCCTTCGCATCAAGAGCGGCTCGTCCGCGTCGCGGCACATCGAGAACCGCGCCCCGACCGGGCTCTGCAACCCGTATCTGGTGGGCGCGGCGATGCTCGCGGCCGGCCTGAACGGCATCGAGGAGGAGCTCGAGCTCGAGCCGGCGGCCAGGGCGCCCGCCGAGGAGGACCCGTCGATGGCCCAGCTTCCGACGTCGGTTCGCGAGAGCCTCGACGCGCTCGAGTCCGACCCGAAGCTCGTCGACGCGCTCGGCCAGGACTTCGTAACCGCGTACACAACGATGCGCAGGTACGAACTGCAACGATTCGACGACCACGTCACGGACTGGGAACGGCAGGAGTACATCGAGGTCTTCTGAAAGGGGTTGCCGGATGACAGCCGAGGAACGAGAGCTGCGGTCCGAGCTCAGCGAGCTCGCCGAGACCGAGAACGGCAGACGACTGCTCCAGCTGGCGCTGCGAGGGATCGACGGCGGCGGCGCCGAACTGACGGCCGGATGCTGGACCGAGGGTGGAATTGCCGGGTGCCTGTTCCAGCATGCGTACTGGCAGGGCGTCCGCGAGGGGGTCTTCCGCGACGAGGGCCGGCCGGGGGACTGGATCGGCTCGTTCGTCGGGTCGTCGGGCTACGGCACGGTCTTGAACGCGATCGGGTCGTTCGACCGGCTCGCAAAGCGGCATCACGCCGACCGTTCGCCGCGCAGGATCCTTCCCGACAAGGTCGAAATCCGCACCGACGAATGGCGGCGCGTGGTCGGGAGCATGCTCGTCGAGACGCTCTCCGGCTCGCAGGTCGCGACGCCCGCGCGCAACCCTGTTCCAGCCTGAAGCGTCACCGTTTCCACAACATGCGCGGGAGCCGTTGCCAAAGCTGCCGCAATGCTGTAAAAGTGGTGGTCTCTTCTTCCTGTTCCTCTTTCCGAAGGAGGTCACGTGGCAAGTGAACATGGGGGCATGAGCACCCAGCACGAGGGGATGCTCCCCGTGGAGAGCATGGACGTCTCGCAGCGCGACGACGTCCACAAGCTGCACGGCGGCGCGGTTGGGATCCTCGGCGTCCTGTTTCTGACCGTGACCGGCGCGGCGCCGATCTCGGCCATGCTGTTCAACACGCCGCTCTCGGTCGGCTACGGCAACGGGATCGGAACGCCGGCCGGGTTCGCATTCGCCACCGTGATTCTCACCATCTTCTCGGTCGGATACGTGGCGATGGCCCGCAAGGTGACAGCCGCGGGCGGGTTCTACAGCTTCATCAGCCACGGGCTCGGCCGCGAGCTCGGCATGGCGGCGGGGTTGGCGATGGTCGTCGCCTATTCCGTGTTCGAGGCGTCGCTCTGCGGCGGCTTCGCGTACTTCGCCTCGCTGAAGGCACAGCAGTACGGCTACAACATCGAGTGGTACTGGCTGGCGCTCTTCATGGTTGCGCTGATCGGCGTCCTGGCGTACTTCGACATCCACATCTCGGCGCGTCTGCTCGGCATCGCCCTGATCAGCGAGGTCGTGTTCCTGCTGATCTTCGACGTCCTTGTCTTCGGGCACGGCGGCGAGAACGTCCAGGCGGCGGCGCTCAACCCGGTCAACGCCTTCAAGAACATGCCGGGGTTCGGCGGCGACAACCCGATCGCCGCGGGAGCCTGGGCCGTGGGCGTCTTCTTCGCCTTCTGGTCGTGGGTCGGCTTCGAGATGGCCCCGAACTACGGCGAGGAGTCCCGCAACCCCAAGCGGAACGTCCCCCGCGCCCTGTACATCTCCGTGATCGGGCTGGGCGTGTTCTACACGATGACGTCCTGGGCTTCGCTGGCCGGCTACCCGACCACGCACGCCGCGATCGCTGCCTCGCAGAGCAACGCGGCCAACTACTTCCTGAACCCGGCTACGCAGTACGCCGGGCACTGGGTGTCCTCGGTGATGAGCTACCTGATCATCACCGGCTCGTTCGCCTGCGGCATGGCCTTCCACAACACCACCGCGCGCTACATGTACTCGCTCGGCCGCGAGGGCCTGGCCCCGCGGGCGCTCGGCCGGACGCACCCCAGGTGGAAGAGCCCGCACATCGCGTCGCTCACCCAGACCGCAGTCGCCGCCGTCATCATCGGCCTGTTCGCCATCTTCACCGGCAGCGACAACCCCAACTCCCAGGCCTATCTGCAGCTCTACGGCCTGATGGCGGTCATGGGCGTGATCATCATCTTGTCCGTGCAGGCCGTGGTCTC
>JBOHBE010000278.1:0-1594 GCA_050698235.1 Gaiellales bacterium | reverse complement strand
CTCGTGTAGTGGTTCGTGTGGGCGAGCGTGCCGTCCACGGGCCGCAGCAGCTCGGCATCGCTGGCCGAGCCCTCGACGCTCACCACCCCGCCGTCGCGGTGGCTCAGGAGGTTGTTGTACGACGACGCCCGGCGGGGGTGCAGCGCGGCGGCGACCGCCTCGTCGAGCGTCCGCCGGCGCAGGATGTCGCGCACGTGGAGCAACCGCGGGATGCCGATCCGGTTGTCGTTCGGGGCGACCTCGTTCCCCGTGAGCGCGAGCCCCGCCGAGTTGAAGCCAACGCTGATCCACGGCCCGACCCCGATCGTGAAGACCACGGGGTCGTCCGGGACGCGCCACTCCGTCGCAACCACGTCCGGCTCGACCTCCGGGGCGAGATCGTTGTTGTGCGCCACCCAGAGATGCCCGTCGATGCTCGCCGGCGGCCGCGCGACCAGGTCGGAGCATGCCCCCTCGGCGCCGTCCAGGCTCGCCAGCTCCTCGATCGAGGCCGCGAACACGCGCATCCGGTCGACACCGGCCGCGTCGGCCACCGCGTCGAGCTCCTCGACGAGCCATGGAAGCTCGCGGGCCGTGACCGCGTGGTACGGCAGCGCCCCGGCGAGCTCGGCGGGGGTGACGGCCGCCGCGACACGCCCGACGGCCGCGGCACCGGCGCGCCCGATCTGGGCGCCCACCTCGGCGTGCGTCCCGGCGGCGCGGACGAGTGGCAGCGGCTCAGGCGGCATACGTCGCCATCGAGAAGAAGCGCATGGCCTAGGCTAACCCACCGCCTGCACCGAATCGAGGGGATGTGCGGCGCTCCTCTCGGCGCGGATGGGTCAGCCTGCGGCCGGCGTGGTATAGATCGGACGATGGCCGTCGCCGCGCATGCCGCACCCCGGTACCGACAGGTCGCGGCGGAACTTGAGCGGGCGATCGAGACCGGAGGGCTGCGGCCTCACGACCGGCTGGCATCCGAGAGGGCGATTGCCGAACGGCACGGCCTCTCACGGATGACCGCCCGCCAGGCGGTCGAGCTGCTCGTCCGCCGCGGCACGGTCTACCGGCGGCCCGGCTCGGGCACGTTCGTCTCGCCGCCCCGCGTCGTCCACACCCTCCAGCGGCTGGCCGGGTTCTCGGAGCAGATGCGGGCGCAGGGCATCGAGCCGTCGGGTCGCGTCCTCGAGATGCGGCGGACCCGGCGGGTGGACACGGAAGCCCGCGCGGCGCTCGAGCTCGCCCCCGGCGGGCGGGCCTGGATGGTACGGCGGGTCCGCTACGGCGATCGTGAGCCGCTGCTCCTCGAGACGTTCTGGGTCCCCGACGCGGTGTGCCCCGACCTGGCCCGGCGCGAGCTGGCACACGGCTCGCTGTACGACCTCATGCGGCAGCGGTACGGGATCGACCCGTGCACCGCCGACGAGTCGATCGAGCCCGCCGTCCTCGAGCCGGGAGATGCCCGCCACCTGGGCTCCCGCCCCGGGGCTCCGGCGATGGTCGTGACGCGGACTGCGCGCGACCGAGAAGGGCGAGCCGTCGAGTTCGCCCGCGACATCTACCGCGGCGACCGCGCCCGCTTCGAAGTCGCGCTGACCGCGGGGGAACCCATGGT
>JBOHBE010000277.1:0-2493 GCA_050698235.1 Gaiellales bacterium | reverse complement strand
GTCCGGCGCCGACGCGGGCCCCGGCCCCGGCCGCCATCGCCGTCGCGGCCAGGAGCCGGTTCGCGCCGCCGTGGAGCCGCACGAGCCCGTCGGCGCTGAACAGCGCCCGCCCCGGCGCGAGCGGCTCGACTGCAGCGCCGAGGCCCTCCAGCCGGGTGAGCAGCATCTCGGAGGCGTCGGCCACGGCCCCTGGATCGGGCGTGACGAGCCGAAGGCGCGGGCAGCGGGCGATCCCCTCGGCGACGCGCATGCCGGCCTGCACGCCGAACGCGGCGGCCGCGGCGTTGGCCTCGCCGAGGAGCGGCGGCCCGCCCGGCTCGGGCCCGAGCGCCACCGGCTCGTCAGGAAGCGAGCCGCCCATCCCGGCTGCGACCCGCAGCGCGAAGCGGGGGACGAGAGCGCAGACGATCAGGGAGCGGCGGCGTGGCATCCGGGCCGCCCAGCATACCGAACATACGTTCGATCGACAAGGTATGCTCTCGCCATGCCGAAACGCATCAACATCCAGACCGTGGACGTCGCCTACGACGACTCCGATCCCGACGGGTTCAGGTCGGGCGGCGCCCGCCTCGGCCCGCTGCTCGGCGCCGCCATGACGGGCGCGAGCGTGTACGAGCTGCCGCCCGGCCAGTCCATCTGCCCCTACCACTACGAGTACGGCGAGGAGGAGTGGCTGCTCGTCCTCGACGGCCGCCCGACGCTTCGCCATCCGGACGGCACGGACCAGCTCGACCCGTGGGACGCAGTCTGCTTCCCGGCCGGCCCGGACGGGGCGCACGCCGTTGCGAACGGCACCGACCAGACGGTGCGCGTGCTCATGTTCTCGACTCGCAACCATCCGGCCGCGAGCGTCTACCCCGACAGCGGCAAGATCGGCATCTGGACCGGCAACTCCGACGACGACGTGATGGTCGAGAAGTCGAGCGGCGTCGGCTACTGGCACGGCGAGGTGCCCGAGGCGTAGCGCGTCTAGGTGGTCGAGTCCGGGTCGACGGCCCGCAGATAGAGCCGCCGGCCCTGGAGCGTCGGCAGGCGCTTCTCGGCGGCGCGCCAGAACTCGCGCTCGTATGCCCGCCGGTCGCGGGCGGCCATCGTCTCGGCGTAGCGGTCTCGGAGGTCGAGCAGCTCGTCCTCGGCCTCCTCGACGAGGTCCATGTAGTCGCCGTAGGCCTCCTCGGCGTCTTCCGCTCCGGCCCGGTCGTAGGCGCGCTTCGCCTCGCCGATCCGCACGAGCAGATCGGCGTTCTCCGCCTCGAAGAGCTCGAGCTGGCGGCGGATGACATCGGTGAAACGGGGCCTGCCCGGGATCCTCACGCGGGCATGGTATCGACGCGCACCGGGGAGGCCCGCGACCGCTAAGGTGACGCGCGCATGGCCGAGACGCGCTCGCTCCTCGTGCGGACCTGGAACATCGCCCACGGGCGCGATGTGCCTCCCGGGCCGGGCTACGGGCACGCGCACCGCAAGCTCCTTGCGGAGATGTGCGCCGTCGTGTCGGAGGACGGGCCCGACATCGTGCTGCTCCAGGAGGTGCCGGTCTGGGCGGGGAGCCTCCTGCGCGAGCAGACCGGGATGGGCGTCACGCTGGCACACGCCTACGGCGCCCACGTCCCCTTCCTGCACGTGCCGCTGCCGCTGGCAGCCGGCGCGGCCCTCGGCCGGGCCCTGCCCGATGTCGTCCGGACCCAGTTCGAGGGCCAGGGCCAGGCGCTCTTGTACGGCCCAGAGCTCCTGCTCGTCTCCGCGCGGCGCGTGCAGCTGAACGAGCGTCGCAGGCTGCGCGGCGAGCCTCGCATCGCCCAGCTCGTGCGCCTGCGACACCGGACGCTGGGCGTCGAGGTGGCGGTCGGGAACGTGCATGCCGACCCGCGCGGCGCGCCGGTGCAGCTCGAGAAGGCCGGCTTCGCCCTCGAGCGGTTCGCCCGCGGAGCCCCGATGATCCTGGGGGGCGATCTGAACGCCCGGACGCACTCGGCGGCGCTGCGCTCCCTGGCCGGGCGGGGCTGGGTCGAGGATGCGGGCGAGGTCGGGATCGACCACCTGCTGGTTCGCGGCGCCGAGCTCGAATGGCCCGCGACTCGATGGCTCCCCCAGCGGCGCGACGTGCGCCTGAACGGGTCGCTGCCCCTCAGGCTCTCGGATCACGACCCCGTCGATGCGGTGGTGTCGCTTGCTTGACCGCGGCGACCTCCCGGCGATCGCCCGCTGCGCGTACCTGAACGCGGGCACCAACGGCCCGCTGCCGCGCGCGGTGGCGGACGCGATGATCGCCGAGACCGAGGGGGCCGCCGGGATGCCGCGGATCGGCGCACCGGCGTTCGAGCGGTTCTGGGACGTGCGCGGCCGGGCACGGGACGCGGCGGCGCGGCGGCTGGGCGCGCCGGCCGACGAGGTCGCCGTCACGACGTCGACGAGCCAGGGTGTCGGCCTCGTCACAGCGGGCCTCGAGTGGGAGCCCGGCGACGAGATCCTGACGACGACGGAGGAGCACCC
>JBOHBE010000276.1:0-3670 GCA_050698235.1 Gaiellales bacterium | reverse complement strand
TCGCCGAGCAGGCGCACGCGCTCATGCCGACCTGCGAGATCGTCGAGCTGCACGCGAGCACGAAGCGCGACGCACCCTCGGGCACGGCGCTTGCCACCGCCGCGCGCCTGGGCGGCTCGGTGCCGATCCACAGCGTGCGCCTGCCGGGACTCGTCGCCCACCAGGAGGTCATCTTCGGCGCCCCCGGCCAGACGCTCTCGATCCGCCACGACACGACCTCGCGCGAGGCGTTCGTCCCCGGCGTCCTGCTGGCTGTCCGCCGCATCCAGAGCCTGCCGCCGGGGCTGACCGTCGGCCTCGAGACGCTCCTGTGACGAGGCCTGAGCCGGTCCGCGACCTCGATTGGGGGCCGGGACAGGCTCGCGAGCTGACGGGGGAGATGCTCGACCTCTGGTCGGAACTGCTCGAGCGGATGGGCGAGCTCCCGGTGGCCCCCATGACCGCGGCCGGCGACGTCGCCGCCGCGATGGCGCTCCCGATCCCGGAGGCGCCGCTCTCGGCGAGTGAGATCGCCGAGCTCCTGCGCCCGATGGTCTTCGACCACTCGGCCCTGTGCGGCCATCCGGGCTTCCTCGCCTACATCTCCGGGTCGGGCACCGTTCCGGGAGCGGCGGCCGACCTGCTCGCCGCCGGTCTCAACCCGAACGTCGGCGGATGGAGCCTCTCCGGCGGCGCGACCGAGCTCGAGCTGCACCTGATGCGATGGATGGCGGAGCGCTTCGGCCTGCCCGCGGGAGCGGGCGGGCTCATGACGAGCGGGGGCGCGGCGTCGAACTTCACAGCGCTCAAGGCGGCCCGCGACGCTCGCGCTCCGGGAGACGTCCGCGCCGACGGCATCGGCGGCCTTGGCCTCGTCCTCTACGCGTCGGAGGAGGCCCACGCCACGATCGCCGAGGCGGCCGACATGATGGGGCTGGGGGAGCGGGCCGTGCGCTCGATCCCGACCGATCAGGCGTTCCGCATGCGGGCCGACGAGCTCGAGCGGACCGTCGCCGACGACCTGGCTTCCCGGCTCCACCCGTTCTGCGTCGTCGCGACCGCGGGCTCCACCGCGACGGGCGCGATCGACCCGATCCCGGCCGTGGGGGACATCTGCGAGCGCCACGGCCTGTGGCTGCACGTCGACGCTGCGTACGGCGGCGCTGCGGCGTTCTCGCCGGAACTGCGACCGCTGCTCGACGGCATCGACCGGGCCGACACGATCGCGTTCGACCCGCACAAGTGGCTCTACACCCCCCAGTCGAGCGCGTGCCTGCTCGCCCGCGACCCGCAGACGCTCCGCGCCGCATTCTCGATCGACGCGGCGTACGTCCGCGAGGACGCCGAGATGTCGGGCCGGGGGGTCAACATCGGCGAGCTCGGGCCGCAGTGGTCGCGCGCCTTCCTCGCGCTCAAGGTGTGGATGTCGCTGGCGGCGCACGGGACCGAGGCGTACGCCCGCCGGATCGCGCACGACGTCGAGCTGGCCCGCTACCTGGATGACCGTGTCCGTGCGCACCCCGACCTCGAGTCGATGTGCCCGGTCACGCTCTCGATCGCCTGCTTCCGCTACGCGCCGGACGGCGTCGACGACGCGACGCTCGACGCCCTGAACGAGCGGCTCATGATCGAGATCCGCCGCCACGGCCGCACGTTCCCGTCGAACGCAGTCCTGAACGGCCGCTACGGGCTGCGCGCGTGCTTCGTGAACCACCGCACCGAGGCCGACGTCGTCGACGATCTCGTCGACGCGGCGGTGTCGCTCGGCAGCGGCCTCCTCGCGTCACGCAGCTGAGGCGACGGCATCGCCGACGGCCACCTCGCCGTCGGTGAGCACGTCAGCGCGCAGACCTCCCCGATGCACGAGCCCGGCGAGCACCCCCGGCTGCGTCACCGACTGAAGGTGCGCGCACGGCTCGCAGAGCTCGACGCCACGGCAGCGCACCGAGCCGACCGTGAACTCCCTGCCGAGCAGCGCGTTGAGGTCGATCCCGCGCGTCAGCACCTGGCGGCGCGAGTCCGCGGCCGGAAGCCGGATCCCGGTGTCGGCCTCGAGGCCCTCGAGCGCCTCCGCCGCGATGAGCGTGAGCGCCTCCCCGGTCCCAGCGCCGTCGGGCGCGTAGTACCGGTCGCCCTCGAGACCTTTGCCCGCATACAGACGCGCTCTCGGCACCGCGACCGCCCCCGACTCGGAGGTGACACGCACATGGATGGCCTCGACATGCCCCGACATCGCCGCAGAGACTAGCGGTCACCTCGGATACACTCTTCGTGTGCAAACGGGCATCGGATCACTGCTCACGGCGATGGTCACGCCGTTTGCAGCCGACGGATCCCTCAATCTCGACTCGGCCCGGCGGCTGGCCCATCACCTCGTCGACACGGGCTCCGACGGCATCGTGGTCTGCGGGACGACCGGCGAGGGCGCGACCGTTACCGACCGCGAGAAGCTGGATCTGCTCGAGGCGATCGTCACGGAGGTCGGCGCCGGGGCGACCGTCATCGCCAACACCGGCAGCTACGACACGCACCATTCCGTCGCGCTCACGCGGTCGGCGCTTGCGACAGGCGTCGACGGGTTCCTGGTCGTCACCCCGTACTACTCGAAGCCTCCGCGCGCCGGGATCGTCGCGCACTTCCGGGCCATCGCCGACGCCGCGGATGGGCGACCGGTGATCGTCTACAACATCCCCCAGCGCGTGGTTCTGAACCTCGAGCCGGATGTGCTCGCCGAGGTGGCGAAGATCCCCAACGTCGTGGCGGTGAAGCAGGCGACTGCGGATCTCGATCAGGCGCGGCGGATCGTCGACGAGACCGGCCTCGTGCTCTATGCGGGGAACGACGACCTCGTCATGCCGTTTCTCGAGCTCGGCGGAGCAGGGGGCATCTGCGTGGCCTCGCACATCGCGGGTCGCCAGATCCGCAGCATGATCGACCTGGCCCACCAGGGCGACCTGGCCGGAGCGCGAGCGGTCGACGAGTCGCTCCACGGGCTCTACGCCGGCCTCGCGGTCACGACCAACCCGATCCCGGTCAAAGCGGCGCTCAACCTCCTCGGGCATGACGTCGGCGGCCTGCGACTCCCGCTCGTCGAGGCCGACGCCGGCGAGACTCAGGCCGTCGCCGCAGCACTCGAAGCCTCCGGCATCCTGGCGAGAGCGTAGAGGTGCCCG
The DNA here is from genome assembly GCA_050698235.1 of Gaiellales bacterium. GTDB lineage: Bacteria > Actinomycetota > Thermoleophilia > Gaiellales > JAICJC01 > JAICJC01. Next base: position 518 of record JBOHBE010000276.1, on the reverse strand, counting down.
AGCCGGTCAGGATCATCCCGCTCGGCGGGCTGGGCGAGGTGGGCAAGAACATGACCGCCTTCGAGTACGGCGGGCGCATGATCCTGATCGACGCCGGCCTCTCGTTCCCGCGGTCGGAGCTCCTCGGGATCGACCTCGTGCTCCCCGACTTCTCGTACGTCGCAGAGCACGCCGACGTCCTCGACGCGGTCATCCTCACGCACGGCCACGAGGATCACATCGGGGCGCTGCCGTACCTCTTCCGCGAGATCGGGACGCAGGCCGAGGTGTGGGGGACGCGCCTCACTCTCGGGCTCGTGAAGTCCAAGCTCGACGAGCATGGCCTGCTCGTCCACACCGAGCTCGTCGAGATCGAGCCGGAGGCGGGCCGCACGCGCGTCGGCCCGTTCGACGCGGAGTTCGTCCGCGTCACGCACTCCGTGCCCGACGCCGTCGCGGTCGTCCTGCACACCGAGCACGGCGCCATCGTGCACACCGGCGACTTCAAGCTCGACGACACGCCCATCGACGGGCGGACC
>JBOHBE010000275.1:0-8818 GCA_050698235.1 Gaiellales bacterium | reverse complement strand
GAAGCGGGCCGAAGCGCTCCTCGAAGAGGTCGGGCTCGCGCATCGCGGTACCCACCGTCCGGGCGAGCTCTCGGGCGGCGAGCAGCAGCGCGTGTCGGTGGCGAGGGCGTTCGTCAACCACCCGCCGCTTCTGATCGCCGACGAGCCCACCGGTAACCTCGACCCCGACACGTCGGTCGGCATCATGCAGCTCCTGTACCGCATCAACCGGGCCGGAACCACCGTCGTCATGGCCACCCACGACCGCGAGATGGTCGACAAGATGCGCCGCCGTGTGATCCAGCTCGAGGACGGCAAGGTCGTCCGCGACGACCGCCGCGGGGGGTACGAGGGATGAGGTGGCGCTTCTTCATGTCCGAGGCGCTGCACTCCATCCGCGGCAACGCCGCAACGACGCTCGCCGCCACGGTCACCGTCCTCATCGTGACGTTCCTGATGGGCATCTTCGTGACGACCGGCTGGTGGGTCTACCACTACGCCGTCGAGAAGCGAAACGAGGTCACGCTCAAGCTCTACCTGCCGCCCGACTACGCGGCGTCCGTCGACAAGCGCGGCCAGGTGGCAAACGAGGTGCAGAAGCTGCCGTACGTCAAGAGCTTCACGTACGTCTCGCCGGACGCGGCCAAGAAGACGCTCTCGCCGTCAGCTCAGGCGGCGATCGACGCGCTCGGCTTCAACCCGCTCCCGCCGGCGTTCTACGTCAAGCTCACCGATCCGGAGAAGGCCTCGGTGACCGCGGCGGCGGCGCTCAAGATCGACGCCGTCAAGAACTGCGGGACGCCCGGGCGGTGCGTCAGCTACGGCAAGCGCATCACCGACCAGGTGCTGACGACGCTCAAGTACATCCTCATCTTCGTCGGCGGCCTGGCGCTCCTGCTCGGGATCGCGGCGATCGTCCTCATCCAGAACACCATCCGCCTCTCGATCTTCGCCCGCCGGCGCGAGATCGAGGTGATGAAGCTGGTGGGCGCCACGAACAGCTTCGTGCGGCTCCCGTTCATGCTCGAGGGGATGCTGACCGGCCTCCTCGGAGCGCTCGGGGCGGTGCTCATGCTCGGCGTCGTCTACATCGCCCTGAACGGCTACAACGACGGCCTGACCGACCCCGTCCGGCTCGTGGGGATCCCGCAGCTGATGGCGCTTCTCGCCGGCTTCGGGCTGATCCTCGGCGCGGCCGGATCGGGCCTCACGCTGCGCCGCTTTCTCCGGGTCTGACACCGCTTCCGAGCGATGTGCCGTAGTACACTTGCGGCCGACCGGTGAAGGGGCACCGTCCATATCTGTTTGCTCTGGTCGCCGTCGGGCTGGCCGCATCGTTTGCGACGGGCTTCGAGTTGCGCTCGCGCTCGCTGGAGACCACCACGCCGCGGCAGCCGGCCTCGCAGACGACCCTGCGGAGCGAGGTGGCGGCGATGCTCGCGGCCCACTACTACGCGCCGCTCACGGCACGAGTTCTCGGCGCCCAGACGCTGCCCGGGATGCTCCACCGCCTCGACGACCCGTACACGCGCTACCTCTCGCCGGGCGACTACCGCCTGCTGGAGGACGCCGAGTCGGGCGCGTACGCGGGCATCGGTGTGGCCGTGCTGCGAGCGCACGGCGGGCTCCTCGTGACGGCGTCCATCCCGCACCTCCCCGCGAGCCGTGCCGGCCTCCGGGCGGGTGACCTGATCACGACCATCGACGGCAGGTCGCTGGTCACCCTCTCCTACCGCAGCGCCCTCGACCTGATGGCCGGCGACGAGGGCACGCCCGTCAGCCTGCGCGTGCGCCCGTCGGACGGCGGGCCGCCGGAGCGGGTGACGCTCGTGCGCCGGTCGATCGCCGAGCCGGTCGTCGCCTCGCGGACGATCCACGCCCACGGCGCCAGCTACCAGTACCTGCGGCTGTTCGGCTTCCCGGCGTCTGCCGCCCAGTCGGTGCGGCGGCTGGCGCAGCGGGCGGTGCAGCGGCACGCCGACGGCCTCATCCTCGACCTGCGCGGCAACCCGGGCGGTCTCCTGTCGCAGGCGGTGGCCGTCTCGAGAGTGTTCGTCGACCACGGCGTCGTCGTCAGCACGGTCGGCCTCCACGAGCCGGAGCAGTCGTTCTATGCAAACGGCACGGCGGTCGGCAAGCTCCCGGTGGTCGTCCTGATCGACCGGTCGACGGCGAGTGCCGCCGAGGTCACCGCCGGGGCGCTTCGACTCGACGACGGCGCGATCGTCGTCGGAGAGCGCAGCTTCGGCAAGGGCACGGTCCAGGCGGTCGAGCCGCTGGCGGACGGAGGCGCGCTCAAGCTGACGGTGGCGCGGTTCCTGCTCGCCGGGCACGTGCCGGTCGACGGCCGCGGGATCATCCCCGACCTCGCTGTCCCGGACGGCGCGCGCGGAACGTCGGCGTTCCTGCGCGAGGCGGTTCGGGCGCTGGCGCGCGCTTGACCGAACCGGCGGCGGGCCGTGTGGTCGGGGAGGTGTCGACGAGAGGGCGGGTCGTCGTCGCCGAGCCGTACTTCGAGCCCGGGCCCGCGCTCACCCTGGGGCACCGGGCGGCGGTCGACGCCGCTCCCGGAGATCTGGTCTCGGTCGTGTCCGACGGCCGCGGGCGGGGGCTGCTCGAACAGGTGCTCGGGCGGCCGGACGATCCGGCGGCGGTCATGCATGCGCTTGCGGTCGAGGCGGGTGCGGCAGACCAGTGGCCGGAGGAAGCCCCGATCGGGGCCGCCCCGCCTGCCGGCGCTGATCGTCTCGACCTGCGGCACCTCGAGACCCTGACGATCGATCCGGAGGGCGCCAAGGATCACGATGACGCCCTGTCGATCGACGGCGACCGCGTCTACGTGCACATCGCCGACGTCGCTGCCCACGTGCCGGCCGGCTCCGGGCTCGACGCGGAGGCGGCCCGCCGGGGCACGTCCGTCTACCTCCCGGGCCGCGTCGACCCGATGCTTCCGACCCAGCTCTCGGCCGACCGGTGCAGCCTCCGCGCCGGCACGGACCGGCTGGCCGTGAGCCTCGCCCTCGGGCCCGGGCGGGAGATGACGGCGCACCGAACGCTGATCAGGAGCGACCACTCGCTCACGTACCCGGAGGCCCAGGCGATCCTCGACGGGGCCCCGGCCCCAGAGCCGCTCGCGGCAGCCGTCCGCCGGACGGCCGAGCTCGCCGACCAGCTGCGCGAGCGGCGGATGGCGCGCGGGGCGCTCGCGATCGAGACGCGCGAGATCGAGATCTCGATCGCGGCGGGCACGCTCGACGCCCGCGTCCGGGCGCACACGCCGGCGCACGGCCTGATCGAGGAGCTGATGATCCTCGCCAACCGCAGGGTCGCCGAGGTCATCGTCGAGGCCAAGCGGCCGGCCCTCCATCGCGTGCACGAGCCGCCCGATGCGAGCTCGATCGCGGTCCTCCTCGAGCGCCTCGAGGCGCTCGGCGTGCCAACGCCACCCGCGCCCGCGCTCCACGGTGGCCCCGAGACCGCGCGGTATGCCGGGCTCCTGAGCCGCGCCGTCACGCGGTACGCCGCCCGCGAGGGGAGAGGCGTCGAGGCGTGGCCCGGGATGGTGCTGCGGTCGGTGCGAAAGGCCCGCTACGACCCCTCGCCGCTCGGGCACAGCGGGATCGCGGCCAGCCACTACTGCCACTTCACGTCGCCGATCCGCCGCTACCCCGACCTGGTCTGCCATCGCGCGCTCCTGGCCGCGCTCGGCCTCGGTGAGGAGGCACCCGGCGCCGGGCTCGCCGACCTCGCCGCCCACTGCTCGCAGGCCGAGCGGGATGCCGAGCGGCTGGAGCGCCGCGGCACCGCGATCTGCCTGGCGTTCCTGCTCGAGCGCCGGCTCTACGACGAGGGGTGGGAGACGGCGTTCGACGGCGAGATCGTCGGCCTCATCGAAGCGGGTGCGTTCGTGCGGTTCGGTGAGGTCTTCGAGGGATTCATGCCGGCCCGGCTCTGGCGGGGCGAGCGCGCGGCGCTCGATCCGCTGGGAGTGAGCCTGGTTGCGCGTGGCGGCGGGCGGCTTCGCCTCGGCGACGGGGTGTCGGTTGCGGTCGAGTCGATCGACCGGGCGCGCGGCCGGATCGCGGTGCGCGGATTCGACGGGACATAGTGCACAATCCGACGATGAGGAGTGCGGGGGATCGGCGGCGGTGGGTGGTGCGCGCGCTCGCCGTCATCGTGCTCGCCGGAATCGTCGCCGGGGCCGCGGCCGTCGTGCTCAGCACGCGTGGCGACGCGGCCGAGCGGCGCTCCGCGTCGAACCCTGCGGTGCCCGCAGCGGCCTTTCTTGCAGCGTGGCACGCCGGCGACTACCCCGCCATGTATGCGCTCGTCGCGCCCGGCGTGCGGGCCTCGACCACCTATCACCGGTTCGCTCACGAGTACCGTGCCGCCGCGCGCACCGCGGGCATGACAGGCCTTCGCCCGGCGGGGAGGCTGCGCGCGACGGCCTCGCACGCGACGGTCCCGGTTTCGATCGGGACGACCGTCTTCGGACGCATCGGCGGCAGCCTCGAGATCCCGCTCGTGCTCGTCCACGAGATCTACCGCGTCGCGTGGACGCCGGCGCTGACGTTCCCCGGGCTTCGGCCCGGCGAGACCCTCACGCGGAGGGTGCACGCACCGGACGACCGCGGGCGCATCCTGGCCCACGACGGCACCGTCCTCGCCGAGGGCCCGCCCGGCAACCGCACCTATCCAGAGGGCACGGCGTTCGCGCTCGTCACCGGGTTCACGAAGGCGCCGGAGGGACCGGCGATCGCCGCCCGGCACAAGCTCGGGTGGCCGGCCGGGCGGAAGTACGGCCAGGGGGGACTTGAGGAGTCGCTCGACCCGACCCTGGGCGGCCTTCCCCGCGTGCGGCTGGTGGCGGCCCCTTCGGCCCCTGGGAGCCCGGGCCGGATCCTGGCCCGAAAGCCGGGGAAGAAGCCGAAGGACGTCGTGACGACGATCGATCCCGACGTCCAGGCTGCGTCTGCCATGGCGCTCGGAGCCCGCTACGGCGGGATCGTGGTGCTCGACCCGCGCACCGGCGCGGTGCGGGCGGACGCCGGCCTCGGCATGGACGCCACCCAGCCGCCGGGGTCGTCGTTCAAGACGGTGACCGCCTCGGCCGCGCTGACGGCGGGGACGGCCGCGCTGACTGACACGTACCCGTACGAGAAGTACGTCGTCCTGAACGGCTGGCGCCTCCGGAACTTCCACCACGAGCTCTGCGGCGGGTCGTTCGTGCAGGCCTTCGCTGACAGCTGCAACTCGGTGTTCGCGCCCGTGGCGGACGAGGTCGGGGCGAAGCGACTCGTGGCGATGGCGCATGCATTCGGGTTCAACGAGCACCCGACGATCGCCTATCCCGCCCCCGAGAGCACCACCCGGAAGCCCGCCCAGATGCCCTCCGATCTGTCGCTCGGCGTCGCCGGGATCGGCCAGGGCGGCGTCATCGCGAGCCCGCTCCAGATGGCGTCCGTCGCCCAGACGATCGCGTCCAGCGGCATGCGCCGGCCGCCGTTCATCGTGCACAGCCCGCGCGCGATCAAGGACAGGCAGGATCCGGTCCGCGCCGTCGGGCGGCGTGTGGCCGGCGAGGTCACCCAGATGATGGAGGCCGTCGTGAGCTACGGGACGGGCACGAGCGCCGCGATCTCGGGCATCACGGTCGCCGGGAAGACGGGTACCGCCGAGGTAGGCCCCGGCCGCCCGTCCGACGCCTGGTTCATCGCCTTCGCACCCGCCGAGGCGCCGCGAGTGGCGGTCGCCGTCCTGATCGTGAACGGCGGCGTCGGCGGAGACGTCGCAGCGCCGATCGCGCGTGAGGTGCTGGCCGCGGCGCTCGGCGGATGACACAACCGCGGGCCGTCGTGCTCGATATGGAGGGCGTGCTGCACGTCGACTGGCGGGCGATCGACGGGTCGGCGGCGGCCGTCGAGCGCATCTCCGCGGCCGGCGTCGGCATGGCCGTTCTCACGAACACGACCGGCCGGACACGGGCGGACATCGCCGATCGCCTCGCCGCGATGGGCATGCCGATCCCCGCAGGGCGCATCGTGACGGCGGCGTCGACGGCGGCCGAGCACCTGCGAAGCCGGCACGCCGGAGCGCGGGTCCACGCCGTCGTCGAGCCGGACATGGCCGTCGAGCTCGACGGCATACACCTGGTCGAGGATCCGGCGGAGGCGGACGTGATCCTGCTCGGCGGGCCCGACGAGGGGTGGACGTATCCGCGACTGAACGCCGTCTTCCGGCGGCTGGTCGAGGGCGTCCCGCTGGTCGCGATGCAGCGGAACCGCTGGTGGCCGACGGTCGACGGCCCGTCGCTCGACGCCGGGGCCTTCGTCGCGGGCCTGGAGTACGCGACCGGCGCTGAGGCGACGGTCGTCGGCAAGCCGGCCGCCGGCATCTTCGAGGTGGCGTGCGAGCTCGCGGGCGCGCCGCCGGGCGAGACGGCGATGATCGGAGACGATCTCGAGTCGGACCTGCGGCCGGCGCGGGCGCTCGGCATGGGCGTGGTGCTGGTCCGCACCGGCAAGGGATCGACGTTCTCGCCGGAGCCGGGCGAGGTCGATACCGACGCGCCCGATCTGACCGCGGCGGTCGAGCTCCTCCTGGGCTAGCGCAGATCCTTGTAGGACGTTGGCCAGTGGTGCGTCGCACCGATCGGGTGCGTCCAGATCCGGCCTTGGTGCGACGGGCCCGCGGGCGAGAACCCGTGCTGGCCGGATGCGACCGTCGTGCCGCTCACGACGATGTCGGCGAACTCACGCTCGCCCCATGCGCCCGGGTATGCCGTCCAGGTCTGGGCGGGGGAGAGCAGGATGACGCCGGTCGGTGTGTACGTCCCCAGCCCCGGGAGGCTCGGCGGGCCGGACACCGACCCCTCGTTCACGGTGTCGGACACGGTAACGCTGCCGCCGTCGAGGGCGGCGTTCTCGGCATTCGAGAGGCAGTCGGCCCTGCGCGGGATGCGCTTCGACCCGCTTGCGAACCAGCCGGCGTGGCTGCCGCGGGCGACGTGCGCGACGGGATGCTTGCCGATGCGGGGCGCCAGCGACCAGTCGCGCCGCAGGCCCATGCAGTGCCCGCCGAGGCCGACCCAACGTGGCGTCTTGTCGGGCGAGAGGACGACGGTGACCGACTGCCAGTCGCCCTCGTGCTGGATCGTGAGCGTGGCGGTTCCCGGCGTCGAGAGCTGAGGCTCGAACTCGTGGTCGTAGTAGAAGTACCAGTACTGGAGCGCCCAGCCCTTGCGGCTGTGGAAGACCCGGCCGTAGACCACCCGCTTCGGCCCCGTCGCCTGCCAGGCGTTCTGGTAGCAGGCGAGGGTCGCCGTCGCGACGCCGCCCGCGGCGTTGCAGTTCGACTCGTCGAGGAGCCAGCACGGGTCGCGCAGGCCGACCTGGCACTGCGTATTCCGCGAGTTGGCGATCTGCTCCGGCGTCGGGTTCGCCGATCCCGGCGAGGCGGTGCTGAACGTGCCGGCACCGTTCTGCCATCGGAGCCGGACGTTCCCCTCGAACGAGCCGACGTTGGTCGGCGTGAAGAGCTCGGCGGCCGAGAACCAGGTCACCGGCTGGTAGGTCTCGAGGAGCTGGAGCTGGCGGGCCGGGGTGGCGGCGAACGCTGGCTGGACGGCCGTCAGGATCCACACAGCGAGGGCGAGCACGGCGATCCGAACCGCCCTGCTACGATTTCCGCCGCCATGCGTGCCCACAGCGCCGAAGACTATTCGATCACCGCCGTTCTGCGGCTGCTGCGGCACGTCATCGCGCACGATCAGGGCTGAGACGGCCCCGACCGCGGGAGAGGTGCGCCTCCAGGCGGCCTTCCCGCGCCCCCGCCGTCCCGTCGATCCTCGTCCCTGAGGTCCCATGAACGCCCGAACGCTCACCGTCTTTCGCCTCTACCAGTTCTTCAACGGCATCATCTTCACCGGTCCGATCTGGGCCGTGTTCCTGCTCTCGCGCGGCCTCTCCCTGACCCAGTTCGGCATTGTCGAGGCGTGCCTCCACGTCGGCATGCTGATCGCGCAGGTGCCGACGGGCGCGCTCGCCGACGCGCTCGGCAGGCGGCGGCTCCTCGTGGCGGCCGGCTTCTTCACGGCGGTCGCCGAGCTGGGCTACGTCTACGCGCCCGGCTTCGCGCTCATCTGCCTCGCGGGGGCGGTGCACGGCGTCGCCTTCGCGCTCAGGACAGGGGCGGATGAGGCGTACCTGTTCGACTCGCTCGCACATGACGATGCCCAGGCCCAGTTCCCGCGAATGCTGGGCGGCCTCTGGGCGGTGTTCCAGTTCGCCGGCGCCATCTCGTTCATGGCCGGCGGGCTGATCGCGACGTATTCACGGCCGCTCGCGTTCTGGCTCACGGCCGGCTGCGCGCTGGTTGCGAGCGCGATCGCGACGCGGCTCCCCGACGACGCCCGCGGGCAGGCGCGCCACGGCGTGCAGGTCGCCGCGCGCGGCGTGCGGGCGCTCGCCCACTCGCCCCGGCTGGCAATGCTGACGCTGGCGTGGAGCATCTACTGGGCCGCCGTCACGAGCTGGTGGTTCTACGCGGCGCCGCTCTTTCAGAGCAGGGGCGCATCCGACGCCGTGCTCGGCTTCGTGCTGGGCGGCGCCATGCTGGCCGGCGCGGCGTTCTCGTGGATCGGAGGCCGGGTCGGTGAGCGCGTGCCGCTCACGGTGTCGGTCGGCCTGGCCACCGGTGCGGCGATCGTCGGCCTGCTGGTCGGTCCGCACCTGCCCGGTCTCCTCCTTCCCGTGCTCCTGCTCGTGTCGGTTGCCGGCACGCCGGAGCTGGTCTACGTCACGCTCTCGACCTACCTCCAGCACAACACCCGGTCCGAGTT
>JBOHBE010000274.1:0-2940 GCA_050698235.1 Gaiellales bacterium | reverse complement strand
GCCCGGGCCGCCCCGCCCGCGCCGAGCACGAGCCCGTCGGCCGGCGCCACGTCTCCGAGCGCCCACAAGAGGCCGCGGCCGTCGGTGCTGTCGCCGTGGATCGCGCCGCCGCGGACGAGGAGCGTGTTCACCGAGCCGGCCGCCCGCGCCTCGGGGGCCAGCTCCGCGCACATCGGGATCACGGCCAGCTTGTGCGGGATCGTGACGTTCACGCCCGCGAAGCCGGCCGCCTCCATCCCCGCGACGAAGTCGGCCAGCCGCTCGGGCGGCACGTCGACCGCCACGTACTCCCAGTCCATCCCGAGCTCGGCGTAGGCGGCCGCGTGCATCGCCGGCGAGCGCGAATGGGCGATCGGGTGGCCGATCACCGCCGCGCGCCGCGGCTCAGCCGCCATGCGCCTTGAAGTCGGAGTAGCTCGCCGTGAAGTACTGCGCAGCCTGCCCGGGCACGGCGATGTAATAGAGGTAGTTCACGTTCGCGGGGTGCGCGGCGGCCTCGATCGAGGCGAGGCCCGGGTTGCAGATCGGCGTCGGCGGAAGGCCCGTGTGCCGGCGCGTGTTGTACGGCTCCAGATCGTCGATGTCCGACTGGTGGATGGTCGCCGACCACGACCCGAGGTGGTAGAGGATTGTGGCGTCGATGCCGAGTTCCATCCCGCGGTGGAGGCGGTTGTAGATGACGGCCGCGACCTTGGCGCGGTCGCCCGGGGCCCGCGCCTCGCGCTCGATCATCGACGCGATGGTGAGGACGTCGTACGGCGTCAGGTTCTTGGATTGCGCGTAGCTCATGTCCACCTTGGCGACGTTCGCGCTGAACGCGGCGAGCTGCTGCGCGACGAGCGCCGACGCCTTCTCACCGGGCCGGATCGAGTACGTCGCCGGGAACATGAAGCCCTCCATGTTCAGGTGGTGGCCGTAGCCCGGCGGCGGCGACGCCCGCCGCACCGAGCGGGCGTAGGCGTGCTTCGAGATGCCGACCGAGGGGAGCCTGTCCTCGATGTCGCTGATGCTGAACCCCTCTGGTCTGACCAGCGTCTTCACGACGGTGACCGGGCCGCGATCCAGGATCCGGATCAGGGCGTCGTAGCCCGTTCCGGCCTTGATCGCGTACGTCCCGGCCTTGAACTGCGAGCCCTCCCCCGCGTCCTTGGCGTACTCGCGGAAGCGGCCGCCGTCGTCGACGACGCCCTGCTCCTCGAGTATGGCGCCGATCTCAGAGGCGTCGGCACCGGTCGGGACGATGATCCGGACCGGCTTGCCGTGCGGGTCGGCGGCGGGCGCCGTCGTGCTGGATCCCAGATCCGAGACGACCCACTGGACGCCGCGTGCAACGCCCACGGCGGCGACGACCAGCACCGCCAGGAGGGCTAGCCGGCGAGCCGTGTCAGATACCCCTGGAGAAGGTGGGCGGCGGCGACGGCGTCCTCGTCCGGCCCGCCGGAGGAGGCGGCGAGCGTCGTCGTGAACCGCTCGTCGTAGGTGTCGACAGGCACGGTGCAGCGCGCGGCGAGCTCGGCCACGAACTCGCGGGTCTCGAGCGCCTGGGCGCCCTCCTCGCCGCGCAGGGTGAGCGGCAGGCCGACCACGATGCGCTCCGGGTCGAGCCCGCCGATCGTCGCGACGAGCTCGGCCATCCCCGCCGGGCGGCGGACGTGGCGGACCACGCCGACCGGCCGGGCGAGCGTGCCCGTCTCGTCGCTGACGGCGACGCCCGTCCGGGCGCTGCCGTAGTCGACGGCAACGATCCTCACGACCGGAGCCGCTCCCGGATCGCGTCCTCGGCGGCGCGCACGGCCTCGTCGAGCTGCGCCGGGTTCGACCCGCCCGCCCGCGCCATCGCGGGGCGGCCCCCGCCGCCGCCGTCGACGATGGGAGCGATCGCCCGGATCACGTCGACCGCCGAGAGGCCGCGATCCTGGGCACCGCCGTCGAAGCTCGCCACGAGGTGCGCCTTCCCGCCCGAATCGCCGCCGAGCACGACCGCGGCCGGCGACAGCTTGGCCTGGATCCGGTCGGACATGCCGAGCAGCTGGTCGCCGTCGGCATCGGCCACGACGGCCACGACAATACGGACGCCCGCCTCCTCCGAGGCGCCTTCGATCAACCCGGCAACGCCGCCGTTGTCGGCGGCCGGAGGAGCCGTCCGCGCGGTGCGCTTGACCTCGGCCTCGAGCTCCGAGACGCGTGCCCGGAGCGCCGCAGCCTCGCGAGCCTCGGTCTGGAGGTGGGCCAGGCCGGCGCCCGCCGTAACGGCTTCGATCCGGCGGATCCCCTGGGCGGAGCTGGTCTCCCGCGTGACCACGAACGGCCCGATCTCGGCGGTCGACCGCACGTGCGTGCCGCCGCACAGCTCGCGGCCCACCCCTGGCACCTCCACCACCCGCACGTGCTCGCCGTACTTCTCGCCGAACAGCATCATCGCGCCCAGCTCGCGGGCGTGGTCCTGGCTGGTGACGAACGTGCGCAGCGGATGGTTGGCCACCACGTCGTCGTTCACGATCTGCTCCACGCGGGCCAGATCGACGGGCTCCAGCGCGGCCGAGTGGCGGAAGTCGAAGCGCAGCTTGTCGGGCCCTACGTAGGAGCCGGCCTGCGTCACGTGCTCGCCCAGCACGCTGCGCAGCGCGCGGTGAAGCAGATGGGTGGCCGTGTGGTTGGCCATCGTCGGACGGCGCCGGGCGGCGTCCACGCAGGCGCGCACCTTGTCGCCCGAGTGCAGCTCGCCGCGCTCCAGCCGGGCCACCAGCACCTGGTCGTCGTCCAGCCGGATCACGTCCTCGACCGCGGCCCGGCCCGACTCCGACTCCAGCCAGCCCGCATCTGCCACCGGGCCGCCGCCCTTGGCGTAGAACGGCGACTCGCGCAGCTTGACCAGCAGCGTGCCGTCGCCAGCCTCGCGGAGCGAGCCCACCTGGGTTGTCACGTCGAGGTTCTCGTAGC
>JBOHBE010000273.1:0-2320 GCA_050698235.1 Gaiellales bacterium | reverse complement strand
CGGCTGCGGCACGTGCCACAACTTCGGAGCGGGCGGCGGGAATATCGGCCCGGATCTCTCGCACGGCGCGCCGAATCCATCGAAGGCTGCGATCCAGGCTCAGATCGAGAACGGTGGTGGCGGAATGCCGCCGTTCAAGGACGCGTTCACCCCGCAGGAGATCCAGCAACTCGTCGACTTCATCGACGGCCTCCGGACGGGAACCCCGCCTTCTAGCTAGGCTCTCGCCGTGCAGGTGATGCTCGGACTGACCGGCGCCTCCGGCGCGCCGTACGCCGCCCGGGTGCTGCGGGCGCTCGTCGCGTCGGGAGTCGACGTGGGCGTGGTGGTGTCGCGGGCCGGTGCGCAGGTCATCGCGCTCGAGCTCTACGGCGACCGTGACCTCAACCCCGACGGCGCCGTCGAGCGGTTCGTTGCCGACCACGGCGACGCCGACGTCCGCGTCTGGGGCGAGTCCGACTACTCCGCTCCCTACGCGTCCGGCTCGAGCCGCACGGACGCCGTCATCATCTGCCCATGCTCGATGGCAACGGTCGGTACCATCGCCGGCGGCGCCGAGGCCAACCTGATCCATCGCGCCGCCGCTGTGCAGCTCAAGGAGGGGCGGCGCCTGGTGCTCGTGCCGCGCGAGACGCCGCTGTCCGACATCCACCTCGAGAACCTTCTGCGTATAAAGCGGGCAGGAGCATCCGTCGTCCCCGCCATGCCAGGCTTCTACCACCTCCCCCAGAGCATCGACGACCTCGTCGACTTCGTCGCGGGCCGCGTCCTCGACACGGCGGGCGTCGAGGCGACGCTGTACGAGCGCTGGGGATCACGATGACGCTCCAGCCCGACCAGGTGCGCGACATGTTCGACCGGATCACGCCGTCGTACGACCGCATGAACCGCGTGATGAGCATGGGGATGGACGGGTCGTGGCGGGCCCGCGCCGTCCGCTGCGCGGGCCTCGAGCCCGGCTCGAGCGCGATCGACGTCTGCTGCGGCACCGGCGATCTCGCGATCGAGCTGCTCGACACCGTCTCGACGCGGGGCCGCGTGGTCGGCCTCGACTTCTCGGAGCGCATGATCGAGGCGGCGCGCGCCAAGAGCTCCCAGGTCGAGTGGCTTCAGGGCGACGCCCTCGATCTGCCGTTCGCGACGGGCGAGTTCGACGCGTGCACCGTCGGCTTCGGCGTCCGGAACCTGCCCGACATCGAGCGCGGCTTCCGCGAGATGGCCCGCGTCGTCCGGCCGGGCGGCCGGGTCGTCTGCCTCGAGCTGACGCCGCCGCCGCGCCTCGTTGCGCCGTTCGCCCGGCTCTGGACCGACCACGCCGTCCCGCTTCTTGGCCGGGTCGTGGCCCGCGAGACCGACGCCTACCGCTATCTGCCCGCGTCCGTCCACCGGTTCCCGCCCGCCGCCGAGCTGGCCGCGATCATGCGCGCGGCCGGTCTCGATCGGGTGCAGTACCGCCGGCTCTCGGGAGGCGCGGTCGCGCTCCACGTCGGGACGGTGTCGGCGTGAGCACCGTGGCCGCCGTGCTCGAGGTCCCGGGCGTCTCGACCTATCTCGACGCGGTCGAGGAGCGGCTGCGCGAGACGGTGGGGCGAAGCGGCGGGGAGGTCTCCGCCGCCGGCGTCGACACGCTCGCGTCGGGCGGCAAGCGCCTGCGGCCGATGCTGGTGCACCTGTGCGCGCCCCCCGCCGGGCGAACGCGCTCCGGGCTCGTGGCGGCCGGCTGCGCGGTCGAGCTCGTCCACATGGCGACGCTCGTCCACGACGACCAGATCGACGCCGCACCGCTCCGCCGCGGTCGGCCGACCGTCTGGCGCTCGCGCGGGCCGCTGGTCTCGACAGCGTCGGGCGACTACCTCTTCGCCCGGGCGTTCTCGGAGCTCGTGACGACCGGCGACATGCAGGCGGTCACGGTGCTGTCCGACGCGTGCCTGGCCCTGGCCCGGGGCGAGATCCTCCAGCGCGAGCAGGCGGGGAACGCCGACACGACGCCTGAGGAGTACCTTGAGCGCTGCCGGCTGAAGACCGGCAGGCTCTTCTCAGCGGCGACCACGCTCGGCGCGCGCCTGGGCGGCCTGCCGGTCGACGCCACCGAGCGGATGGCGGAGTTCGGGATCGCTCTCGGGCTCGCGTTCCAGATCGCCGACGACGTGCTCGACTGCGACGGCGACCCCGACACGACCGGAAAGGCGCTCGGAACCGACCTCCTCGACGGTACGGTCACGCTGCCGCTCCTTGTCGCTGCGCGCCGCGACCCCGACGTCGAGAGCGTGCTCCGCCGCGGGGCCGCGCCAGCCGACGTGCTGCCGACGCTGGCCCGGGT
>JBOHBE010000272.1:0-9819 GCA_050698235.1 Gaiellales bacterium | reverse complement strand
TCGGCAACCTCGACCGGCGCCGACTCGCCGACCTCGGCCAGGCGACGGGCCCCCGGCAGAGCGGGATCGCGGTCGTACACGCCGTCGATGTCGGTCAGAAGCACGAGCGTCCTTGCCTGGAGCATGATCGCGACCTGGGCCGCGAGCGTGTCATTGTCGCCGAAGGTGATCTCGTCGGTCGCCGTCGAGTCGTTCTCGTTCACGATCGCCACGACATCCCAGCCGATCAGGCGGCGGAGCGTGCGGCGAGCATTCACATAGGACACGCGCCGGTGGACGTCCGCCTCGGTCAGGAGCACCTGCGCAGTCCGGACGCCCGACGCACCGAAGGCGGCCCGCCAGTGATCCTGGAGCAGCGTCTGCCCGACTGCCGACGCGGCCTGGAGGTCGCCGACACCGCGGCGGCGGGCGCGGCCGTTGAGCTCGCCGACCCCGAGGGCCACGGCGCCCGAGCTGACGATGACCACCGGGACGCCGGCCGACTGGAGCTCGGCGCACTCGCCGGCCAGGCGCGCGAAGACCTCGGTCCGCGCGCGGCCGTCGTCGTCCACGAGGGTGCTCGAGCCGACCTTGACGACGACGATCCGGCGCAGGCCCGGCCGCCGGCTAGCCATCGCCCACCGCCGCCCGCGCCCGGGCCAGCTGGATTCGCAGCGCGTCCAGCGACTGCCGCCCGGCGGCGGCCTCGGCGGGTGCCGGCACGGAGAAGCGCTCGCCGGCTGCGACCCTCCCCGCGACCGCGGTGTGGGCCGCCCGGAACGGCGTCCCCCCGCGCACCATCCCCTCGGCCACGTCGGTCGCCACGCACCACCCGTCGCCCGCGGCCCCGGCCATCCGGTCGGGGTGGAAGGTGATCCCACGAATGCACACGGTGAGCGCCCGCAGCGCGCCGGCCAGGTCGTCGGCCGCGTCGAAGCAGGCCCGCTTGTCTTCCTGGAGGTCGCGGTTGTACGCCAGCGGGAGCCCCTTCAGCGTCGCGAGCAGGCCGGCCAGCCGCCCGGCCGCCGTCCCGGCGCGGCCGCGAACGAGCTCGGCGGCGTCGGGGTTCTTCTTCTGCGGCATCATCGAAGACCCGGTGGCCGCGGCGTCGTCGAGCTCGGCGAACCCGTACTCCGCCGACGTCCACAGCACGAGCTCCTCGGCGATGCGCGAGAGGTGCGAGAACGCGAGCGTGCACGCGAACACGAGCTCGACGCAGTAGTCGCGATCGGACACGGCGTCCATCGGGTTCTCGTGCACGGCGGCGAAGCCCAGCTCCGACGCCACCGCCGCCGGGTCGAGCGGCAGGCTCGACCCGGCCAGAGCGCCGGCCCCTGAGGGGCAGGTGTCGGCGCGGCGATGGACAGCGCGAAAGCGGTCGATGTCGCGGGTGAGCGCCCAGACGTGCGCGGCCAGGTGCTGGCCCAGCCAGACGGGCTGGGCGCGCTGTCCGTGCGTGTAGCCGGGCAGGACGGCGTCGCCGTCGCGCTCGGCGCGGTCGAGCAGCGCGCTGGCCAGGTCGCGGAGGCCGGCGGCGAGCTCGTCGCAGGCGTCCTTGACCCAGAGGCGCATGGCGGTCTGCACCTGGTCGTTTCGGCTGCGGCCGGCATGGACCCACCGGCCGAGCTCGCCGAGCTCGCGCTCGATCGCCGAGTGGACGTCCTCGTCGGTCGCGTCGGCCGAGATCTCGACGCCGTCAAGCGCGGCGCAGATCTCGGTCGCCAGCTCCGGATCGAGGATCCCGCGGGCGGCAAGCATGCGCACGTGCGCCGCCGTCGCGCGCAGGTCGTACGGGAGCAGCCTGCGGTCGACCGAGAGCGAGGCCGTGAAGGCCTTGACGTCGGGATCGAGCCCGCCGGGCAGCCGGCCTGACCAGAGCGCCTGGGTCATGCCGGAGCGGCCTCGCGCGACCGGTCCGCGGCAGCCCACGTCTTGGTGGGCAGCGACCAGATGTGGATGAACCCCGCGGCCGCTCCGTGCTGGAAGCTGTCGCCATGCTCGTAGGTCGCAAGCCCGTGGTCGTAAAGCGCCGACTCGGCCCGCCGGCCGACGATCGCGCATGACCCGCGGTAGAGCTTTACCCGCGCCGTCCCCGTGACGACGGCGGACGTCTGGGCCATGAACGCCTCGAGCGCGACGCGAAGCGGCGAGAACCAGAGCCCGTTGTAGACGAGCGTCGCGTACCGCGCGGCCAGCTCGGCCTTCATATGGGCCAGGTCGCGGTCGCAGACCAGCTCCTCGACTCCCGCATAGGCGGCGAGGAGGAGCGCCGCGGCGGGCGTCTCGTATACCTCGCGCGACTTGATCCCAACGAGCCGGTTCTCGATCATGTCGATCCGGCCGACGCCGTGCGCGCCGGCCACAGCGGCAGCCCGCGCGATCAGCTCGACGAGGCCCATCTCCTCGCCGTCGACGGCCACCGGCACCCCCGCCTCGAACGTGATCTCGACCTCCTGCGCCGCGTGGAACGCACGCTCCGGCGCCAGCGTGAGCGCGTAAGCCGCCTCGGGCGGCGCCGTCCACGGATCCTCGAGCGGGCCGGCCTCGATCGACCGCCCCCACAGGTTCTGGTCGATGGAGTACGCGGCGCCGCTCTTGACCGGCACCTCGATTCCGTGGCGCTCGGCGTAGGCGATCTCCTGCTCGCGCGTCATCCCCCAGTCGCGGACCGGGGCGAGCACGGCGAGGTCCGGCGCGAGCGCGGCGACAGCCGTCTCGAAGCGGACCTGGTCGTTGCCCTTCCCGGTGCAGCCGTGCGCGACGGCCGTGGCCCCGACCTCGCGCGCCACGGCGACGAGGTGGCGTGCGATCAGCGGGCGCGAGAGCGCAGAGACGAGCGGATAGCGGCCCTCGTAGAGGGCGCCGGCCTGGAGGATCGGGAGCACGAACTCCTGCGCGAACTCCTCGCGGGCATCGGCGATGACGACCTCGGCGGCGCCGGCAGCCGTCGCCCGCCGGGTGACGGCCTCGCGGTCGATGCCCTGGCCGACGTCGACCAGGAGCGCCACGACCTCGGCGCCGTACTCCTCGGCCAGCCACAGCAGTGCAACCGATGTATCCAGCCCGCCCGAGTAGGCGAGCACGATTGTCTCAGACACCCCACACCCCCATCGTCATTCCACGATCATGGCCAGCAACGCCTTCTGCGCGTGCAGCCGGTTTTCGGCCTCGTCCCATGCGGCCGAGCGCGGCCCCCACAGGACGTCCTCGGTGATCTCCTCGCCGCAGTGCGCGGGCAGGCAGTGCAGGACGACATGGTCGGGCGCGGCAGCCGCGAGCAGGCCGGCGTTCACCTGGTAGCCCGCCAGGTCGCGCAGCCGCCGGTCGCGGTCGTCCTCCTGACCCATGCTCGTCCACGTGTCGGTGACGACGGCGTGGGCACCCTCGACCGCGGCGACCGGGTCGTCGACGACCTCCACCGCGACGGCGGCGGCGTCGACGACATCGGGATCCGGCGCGTAGCCGTCGGGAGACGCCACGACGACCTCCATCCCGACCATGGCGGCGGCTGTCAGAAGCGAATGGCAGACGTTGTTCAGCCCGTCGCCAACCCACGCCAGCCGCCGGCCCTCGAGATCGCCGAGCCGCTCGCGCAACACCATCAGGTCGGCGAGCGCCTGGCAAGGGTGGTGCTCGTCGGTGAGGCCGTTCACGACGGGCACAGACGCCGCCTGCGCAAGCTCCTCCACCCGGGAGTGCGAGTGCGTGCGGATCATGATGGCGTCGACGTAGCGCGAGAGGACAGCGCCGGTGTCGGCGATCGGCTCGCCGCGCCCGAGCTGGCTCCCGGCCGTCGCCAGGTGCACGGCGTGACCGCCCAGCTGCACCATCCCCACCTCGAACGACACGCGTGTGCGCGTCGAGGGCTTCTCGAAGATCATCGCCAGCGAGCGGCCGGGCAGGAGCGGATGCGGGATCCGCTCGTGCTGGAGCGCCTTCAGGCGGTCGGCCAGGTCGAGCAGCGCGAGCAGCTCGTCGACGACGAGGTCGTCGATCCGGAGCAGATCGCGGCCGCACAGGCTGCCGAGCCCGGGCTTGTCCTCGACGAGCACGAGCTCACGCACGGGCACCCGCCTGGATCTCGGCGCACATCGCGGCGACGTCGGCACCGGTGTGCGGCTCGCGGGCCACAACCAGGATCACATCGTCGCCCGCCACGGTGCCGGCGACCTCGGCGAGCTCGGTGACGTCGAACGCCCGCGCGACCGGCATCGCGTTGGCCGGCGCGGTCTTCAGCACCAGCAGGTTGCCCGACGGCTCCATCGTGCGCACGAGCGCGAGCGCCTCGCGCAGCCGCTCGAGCGGCTCGACGGGCGCCTCGTCGGCCGGCAGGGCGTACACCAGGTGGCCGCCCTTGCGCACGCGCACGGCGCCGAGCCGCTCGAGGTCGCGCGACACGGTGGCCTGGGTCACGTTCACGCCGTTTCCCGCGAGCAGTTCGACGAGCTGCGGCTGAGACGTCACGGCATGGCGGTCGAGCAGAGATGCGATGAGCTGGCGGCGATCGGACATGAACGCATGAGAATACCGTCTATTGCATGATCATGCAACGCGGAACTGTCCCTCCTCGTAGAGCGCCCGTCCCACCACGACCGCGTCGGCCCCCGCGCCCACCGCAGCGGTCACGTCCACGGGCGCGTAGACGCCGCCGGCTGCGATCAGCTCGCCGGGCACAGCCGGCCGCAGCCGCCCGATCAGGCCCGCGTCCGGCCCGGCGCCCGTGCCGTCGCGGTCGATGGCCGTGACGGCGACGTCGCAGACGCCGCACTCGACCAGCCGCGCCACGAGCTCGAGCGGATCGGCGCCGGAGTCCGCCTCCCACCCGCGCACCCGGACGCTGCCATCGCGGCAGTCGACGGCGGCGACCAGGCGACCGGTCTCGCACGCGATCCGGCCGGCGGCCTCCGGATCGTCCGATGCCAGCGTCCCGACGATCACCCGCCACGCGCCCGCCTCGACGGCGGCAGCGACGTCGGCCTCGGAGCGGATGCCGCCGCCCAGCTGGAGGCGCACGCCGGGGATCGCCGCGATCCGGGCGATGAGGGCGCGGTGTCGAGCAGGCCGGGCCCCGTCGCGCGCGGCGTCGAGGTCGACGACGTGAAGCCGGCGGGCACCGGCCGCGACAAGGCGCTCGGCCACGGCGACCGGGTCGTCGGAGTAGACCGTCGCCTGGTCGTAGCGGCCCTGGCGCAGCCGTACCACACGCCCGCCCATGAGGTCGATCGCCGGCACCGCCTGCTGCCCCCAGCGTTTTAGCATGCTAAAATGCTATCACGATGAGCGAATGGCGCACACCCGAGGTCGACGACCTCTGCGACGCGGTCGTCGCGCTCCGAACTCGCGACGAGGCCGCGTCCTTCCTGCGCGACGTCTGCACGCTCCACGAGCTCGAGGTGCTGGCGCACCGGTGGCACGCGGCCCAGCTGCTCGACCGCGGGATCCCCTACGCCGAGGTCGCGCGGACCGTGCACGGGTCGACCGCCACCGTGACGCGGGTCGCCCACTGGCTGCGCCACGGCGAGGGCGGCTACCGGCTCGTGCTCGACCGCCGCAGCCGCTCGACGAGGCGGCCGTGACGCGTCCCTTCAGGCTCGCGCTGCCATCCAAGGGGCGGCTGCACGGCCCGGCGCTCGAGCTCGCGCGGGCCGCGGGCGTCGAGGTCGACGTCAACGGCCGGGCCCTTCACGCGCACTGCTCCCGCTGGGACATCGAGGTGCTCTTCGCACGCGCCGACGACATCCCGGCTTGGACGGCCGACGGCGCCGTCGATGCGGCCATCGCGGGCCGCGACCAGATCATCGAGGCCGGAGCCGAGGTCGACGAGCTGGTGCCGCTCGAGTTCGGGCGCTGCGCGCTCGAGGTGGCCGTCCCCGCCGGCGGACGCATCGCCGCCGTCGCGGAGCTCGACGGCGGACGGGTCGCGACGGCGCACCCGAGAACCGCGGCCGCGTTCTTCGCCGCCGAGGGCCTGTCGGTCGAGACCATCCCGATCCGGGGGTCGGTCGAGCTCGCGCCACGTCTCGACGCGGCCGACGGCATCGTCGATCTCGTCTCGAGCGGAGACACCCTGCGCCAGAACGGGCTGCGGCCGATCGCGACCGTCCTCGAGTCGCAGGCGACCCTGGTCGCCCGCCGCGGGCTCGACGGGCCCGCGCGCGCCGTTGCCTCGGAGCTCGCCACGGTGATCGAGAGCGTGGTCGCGGCCCGCGGCAAGCGCTACCTCATGCTGAACGCACCGGACGACTCGCTCGACGACGTGATCGCGCTCCTCCCCGGGATGGACTCGCCGACCGTCCTGCCGCTGGCCCGCGGCGGCCTGCACGCCGTCCACGCCGTGGTCGACGCCGACGCGGTCGCCGACCTGCTGGCCCCGCTCCAGGCCGCGGGTGCCCGCTCACTGCTGGTGCTCCCGATCCAGAACCTCATCCCATGACTGAAAGAACGGTGCCAGGCACCAATTTTTCAGGGCTGCCGATTCGCGCCGACCTGCTCGACGCGGAGCCCTACCACTGGGAGGAAGGGCTGCCGGAGGGCCGGCTGCGGCGGTTCGACATGAACCTCTCACCGGTGCCGCCGGCCTGGTACGGGCGGGCCGTCGCGACGCTGGGCCGGGTGGCGGTGAACAACTATCCGGACGCCACGTACGTCGGCCTCCGCGATGCGGTCGCCGAGCACACCGGCTTCGACCCGGAGTGCGTCGTCTTGACCGGCGGCGCCGACGAGGCCGTCCAGCTCTGCGCGCTCCTCACGCTCCGGCCCGGCGACGAGGCGTATGTCCGCCGCCCGTTCTACTCCTGGTACGGGAACGCCACGAGGCTGGCCGGGGCCACGCTGGTGCACGAGCCCTCGCCGGCCGTCCGCCTGTGGTGGTCGTGCGTGCCCCACAACCCGACGGGCGCGGACGCGACCGGCGACGACCTCCGCGAGCGCGACGGCCTCGTCGTCATCGACCAGGCCTACCTCGAGTTCGGCGGGCGCGACCTGTCCCCGCTGGTGCGCGAGCGCCCGAACACCGTCGTCATCCGCACCTTCTCGAAGGCCTTCGCGCTGGCCGGGGCGCGGATCGGCTACATCCTGGCGCCGCCCGCCATCGCCCACCGTCTCGACGCGATCCGGCCGCCCGCCTCGATCTCGTCGTTCTCGGTGGCGCTGGCGGGGATGGCGCTCCGCGAGGCCCGCGAGATGCGCGCCCGCGCCGCCGCGACCGTCGCCGAGCGCGACCGCATGGCGGAGGCCCTCCGCCGCGCCGGGCTGGACGTCCAGGACTCGTGTGCGAACTTCCTGCTGGTCGACGTCGGCGAGCCGGCGGCGGCCGTCTCGAAGCGGCTGCTCGATCAGGGCCTCGTCGTGCGCACGTTCGCCGACCCGCTGCTCGCAAGCCACATCCGCGTGAGCCCGGCCACCCCCGCCGACGATGACGTTCTCCTGGCCGCGCTGGGCGCCGCCGTCGAGCCGGCGGCGACGGCGGCGGGCGCCCGCACCGGGATCGCCGAGCGGCGCACGGCCGAGACCGACGTCCGCTGCCGGGTCGCGCTCGATGGATCGGGCCGGGCGGCTGTGAGCACCGGGGTCGGCATGCTCGACCACATGCTGACCGCGCTCTCGACGCACTCCCTGATCGATGTCGAGCTCACGTGCACGGGCGACCTGTGGGTCGACGAGCACCACACGGTCGAGGACGTCGCGATCGTGCTCGGGCAGGCGCTCGACGCCGCCCTCGGCGACCGGGCCGGCATCGCCCGGTTCGGCGACGCCCGCGCGCCCCTCGACGAGGCGCTGGCGCACGCAACGGTCGACCTCGGCGGCCGTGGGGTGGCGGCGATCGAGATGCCGTTCGCAAGCGACCGCATCGGCGCTCTCCCGGGCAGCCTCGTGCCGCACTTCTTCGACACGCTCGCCCGGAGCGGCCGCCTCGGCATCCACATCTCGGCCGCGGGCGGCGACGACCATCACGTGCTCGAGGCGTCGTTCAAGGCGCTGGCGCGCGCGCTGCGGGCGGCCGTCGCCGCCGACCCGGACCGGGCCGGCGAGATCCCCTCGACGAAGGGCAGCCTGTGACCGCCGTGACGATCGTCGACTACGGGGCCGGCAACCTGCGCAGCCTGCGGGCGGCGTTCGAGCGGCTGGGCGTCGGCGTCGAGATCACCGCCGAGCCCGAGGCCGTCGAGCGGTCGCGGCTGCTCGTCGTCCCCGGCGTCGGCGCGGCGGGCCCCGCGATGGAGCGCCTGCGAGCGACCGGCCTGGCCGGCGCCGTCCGGGCGGCCGCCGACCGCGGCGCGCACATGCTCGGGATCTGCCTCGGCCTCCAGCTCCTGTTCGACCGAAGCGAAGAGGGCGACACCGAGTGCCTCGGCCTCCTCCCCGGCCGCGTCCGCCGGATCGACTGGGCTCGCACCGTCCCGCACATGGGCTGGAACGACGTCGCCCCCGCGCACCCCGGCTCGCTCGCCGGCACGCCACCCGCGGTCTGCTACTTCGCGCACGCCTACGTCGCCGAGCCGGCCGAGTCCGCCGACGTGCTCGCAACCACCGAGCTCGACGGCACGGCGTTCGCGTCGGCCGTCGGCCGCGGCCGCGTCGCGGCCGTGCAGTTTCACCCTGAGCGGAGCGGAGCCGCGGGCCGCGAGCTGCTCGCCGCGTTCCTGCGACGGAGCGGCGATGCTGCGTAGGCGGATCATCCCGTGCCTCGACGTCCGCCGGGGCCGGCTGGTGAAAGGCGTCCGGTTCCGTGACCTGCGCGACTGCGGCGACCCCGTCGACGCCGCCGCCCGCTATGCCGAAGCCGGCGCCGACGAGATCGTGTGGCTCAACATCTCGGCGGGTGACGAGGCCTGGGCCGAGCTCCTGCACGCGGTCGAGCGGGCGGCACGCCGCGTCGACGTGCCGCTGTGCGTCGGGGGAGGCGTGGACGGGTTCGAGCGGGCCCGCGACCTGCTCCTGGCGGGCGCCGACAAGGTGAGCGTCAACACCGCGCCCCTCGACCGGCCCGAGCTGGTCGAGGACCTGGCCGGCCAACTGGGCTCGCAGTGCGTCGTGGTGGCGGTCGACGCCGCGCGCGCAAACGGCAGCTGGGAGGCCCACGCCTCGGCCGGGATGCGCCCCACGGGCCGCGACGCGATCGAGTGGTCGCGGGAGGCCGTCGAGCGCGGCGCCGGCGAGCTCCTGGTGACGAGCATCGACGCCGACGGCGGCCATGCCGGATACGACCTCGACCTCATCGCGGCCGTGACCGACGCCGTGCGGGTGCCCGTCATCGCCTCGGGCGGGGCCGGCGGCCCCGCCGACATGGCGGCCGCCCTCGGTGCCGGCGCACAGGCGGCGCTGGCCGCGTCGATCTTCCACGACGGCGAGGCGACCGTGGCCGACGTGAAGCAGGAGGTGGCCTCGTGCGGCCTGCCCGTCCGCTCGTGAGCATCCCGAAAGGGGCGCTCGTGCCCTGCGTCGTCCAGCACGCCGACACGGGCCGCGTCCTCATGCTGGCGTACATGGACACCGACGCGCTCGAGGCAACCATCGAGAGCGGCCTCGGCCACTTCCACTCGCGCTCGCGCGACCGGCTCTG
Source organism: Gaiellales bacterium (assembly GCA_050698235.1). Lineage (GTDB taxonomy): Bacteria > Actinomycetota > Thermoleophilia > Gaiellales > JAICJC01 > JAICJC01. The sequence goes on along the minus strand of JBOHBE010000272.1, from coordinate 278 downwards.
GAAGAAGGGCGAGGCCTCGGGCAACCTCCTCGAGGTGACGTCGCTGGCGGCGGACTGCGACGCCGATGCCATCCTGATGCTGGCCCGCCCCGCCGGCCCGACGTGCCACACGGGGGCGATTTCGTGCTTCGAATCGCCCGGCCCGGCGCTGTGCGACCTGGCCGACACGATCGCTGAGCGAGCGGGCGCCGCGAACGGCGGCTCCTATGTGGCCGGTCTTCTCGCCGAGGCGCGCGACGCCCGCCAGCGGAAGGTCGGCGAGGAGGCTGTGGAAACAG
>JBOHBE010000271.1:0-4207 GCA_050698235.1 Gaiellales bacterium | reverse complement strand
GATCACATCGCCGGGCTCGATCCCTGAGCGTCAGCGATCGAGCACGCTGAACTCGGGCGGCGGCGACGCGGCGACCTCGGCCACCGCATCGCACACCTGGGTGCATGACCATTCGAACAGTTCGACCGGCATGTTCAGTGCGGGGTGCAGGCGGTAGATCCACTTTCCCCATTGAGTCATGCCCAGCACGCCGCGGCGGATGAGCGCCTGGTGGACCGCGTGGTGGAACGCGGGCGCCGGGGTGATCGAGCGCTTGTCGGTCACGAATTCGATCCCGACCATCGCGCCGAGGACACGCACGTCGCCGACCTGCTCGTGGCGCTCGACGAGCGGCGTCAGGTCGCGGCGGCCGATCGCCTCGAGGGCGGCGACGTTCTCGAGCACCCCACCGGACGCGATCAACTCGAGGTTCGCCAGCGCTCCGGCGCACGCGGCCGGCACCCACGCGAACGTGCCGCCGGCTCCGGCATCCGCCTCGGCAAGCACCTCCTCGCGACCCAGGACGGCCGCGATCGGCTGTCCGCCCCCGGCGAACCCCTTGCCGAGGAGAAGCAGGTCGGGCTCGAGGCCATGGAGCTCTGCGCCGAACATCGTGCCGCAGCGCCCGATGCCGGTCTGCACCTCGTCGAGGATCAAGAGCCACCCGTAGCGGCGGCGCAGCTCGTTCAGGCGCTCCCAGAACGCGGCGGACGGCACCACCACCCCGCCCTCGGTCAGCACCGGCTCGATCAGGACGCCGGCGATCTGATCCGGCTCGACCTGGTGCACCAGCAGCCACTCCTCGACGTAGTCGAGGGTCAGCGTGTCGTCGAACGGGCCGCCGCCGCGATGGAACGGCATCCGGAACCGGTTCGGGAACGGCGCGAACACGAGGCCCGGAACGAACTGCGCGCTGCCGGTGGGGACCTCCGACAGATCGGTGCTCTGCGCGGCTGTCATGTAGGTGCCCTCGCCGTGGTACTGGCCGAGGAAGCCCAGGATGATGGGCCGGCCGGTTGCCCGGCGTGCGAACCGCACACCGGCCTCGACCACCAGCGTTCCGCTCATGCTCGGCGCATAGCGCGTCAGGCCGGGAGGAGCGAGCTCGATCAGCCGCTCGGCGAGCGCGATCACCGGCGGGCTCGTGATGTAGTTCGAGATCTCGAGCCCGTACTGCCGGTGGGCGTCGGCAACTGCTTCGAGCACCGGCTCGGGAGTCGCGCCGAGCGGTGTCGCCCCCCAGCCGCTGACGTGGTCGGCCCAGGTGTTGCCGTCGACGTCCTCGATGATGGAGCCGCGCTTCCCGGCCATCACAAACGGCACCTCCGAGTGCGAGTCGGTCAGCGCCGCGTAGCCGAGCCGCGCCTGCGTTTCCAGGAGCGGACGACTCCGCGGGCCGGGAAGCGCGGTGCGGACGACGGGCGTCTCGACGGTGTGCTGCGTCGCTACAGCCAGCCCCTCTCCCACGGGCCCGTGATCGCGTACGTCTTGCCCGGATACTGGAGGTGGACGAAGAGCCAGCGGCCGTCGGGACTGTAGGTTGCGCCCGACCACTCGCTGCGGCCGATCGATCCGGGCGGCACCTCGTCATCCCAGAAGTGCAGATCCATGGGCGTATCGTTGCGCGCGAACGTCTGGATATGTCCAGCGGGTGTCAGGCAGCGGAGGAAGTTCGTGCCGCCGTCGACGTCCTCGCCGTCGCCGTCCTCGCACACGACGACTCCACCGCGGGGGCTGACCGCGAGGCTGTCGGGCTGGTCGAGCACGCTCGCGCTTCCCGACTCGTAGAGGAGCACGAGCCTGCCCTTGTGGTGGCCGACGGGGGTGTAGCGCCAGATCTGGCCCTCGTCGGCGTCGCCGGCCTCGCTGGCGACGAAGTACACGCTGCCCTTCGACCAGTGGGCGCCTTCGAGGCCCATGAACCGGGCCGCACCCTGGGCCGCACCCTGCTCGAACACCGCGTCGGGGTGGTTCTCGGCATTGTGGGGATCGGGATCGTCGATGTCGACCCACTCGCAGTGCAGCACCTTGCCGACCTTCTGGTGCTTGTAGGTGACGTATCCCGAGCGCCCTTCCACCGCCAGCATCTGCAGCCTGCCGCCCCGGTGCAGCTTGCCGCGGACGTGGGGGAGGTAGCGGTAGAAGCCGTCGGCCGGATCGCCGTTGTCCTCGGTCATGTAGACGATGCCGCTGCTCGGATCGACCGCGCAGGCCTCGTGCTCGAACCGGCCCATGGCCTTGATCGGCACCGGGTCGACCGGCTCTCGGCTGCCGTACGGCACCTCGAACACGTACCCGTGCTTCTTCTCGAACCCCTCGAGCGGGCCGACGGTCGACTCCTCGCAGGTGAGCCAGCTGCCCCACGGCGTCGGCCCGCCGTTGCAGTTGTTGTCGGTCCCGTTCAGCACGAGCGAGCTCGAGACCAGCTTGCCCGAGTGCGTGTCGAAGAGCGAGGTGGTCACGCCGCCCTGGGCGACGCGGTCGTAGGCGTTCCGCTTGCCGAGGGCGTGTCCTGGGTCATACCCCTCGTGATTTCGCAGGAGCCGTACTCGGCCGCCGCCCACGCCGAAGCAGGTCGTGCCGTCGTGGAAGCGAGGCGTCGGCAACCCGTCGGACATGGGCGAGCCGGCGACGCCGAAGCTTCGAACGTGGAAGTCGGCCGGGAGCGACATCTCGCCCGTGTGCTTGACGAGCGGGCCGTATCCGGGCTTGTGCACGTGTCGCGCGGCGTCGCGAACACGCCCTGCAAACGCGGTGTCGGCACCGGTTGCCGCCATCACCTGGGCTCCCACGCTGAGGCCCGCGATCAGCTCCGCGCTGCGGCGAAGCGCAACCCTGCGGGTCATCCCCGGCAGCTCCTCGTGGTGATCGGCGGGTATGCGCATCCGTGCCATGGCCTGTCACTCCTTCCAGGTTGCGAACGTGCGGTATCCGGAACTGTCGGGGATTCTGCCCAGCAGGTTGGTCTCTGCGTCGAGCAGGTGACTGCGCATCCGTTCGACGGCCAGGGCGCCGTTTCGGGCGACGATCGCGGCGAGCAGCTCGCGGTGCTCGCGGGCGACCTGCTCGGGGCGGTCGTAGTGCGGTCGAAGCTGCACGAGGCAGTACGCGATCTCGGCGTGGATCGCGGCGTACATCCGCGCCATCCGGGGGCTGCCGGCGGCGTCGACGATCGCACGATGGAACCGCAGGTCGGGCTCGACGACCTCGTGCCAGCTTGCGGTCGGCCGAAGCGCATCCAGCGCATCGACGGCGCCGGTCGCGGCCACGGGCACATCGCCGGTGACGGCGATCCCCTCGATCGCGTCGAGCTCGATCAGGCGCCGGAGCCGGAAGACGTCCCTGACGTCCTCGGGCGTGAGGACGGGCACGTGCACGCCGCGGTGAGGCTCGTGGCGAAGCACGCCCTCAGCCACGAGCGCGCGGAGCGCGGCTCGGAGGGTGTGGCGCGAGATGCCCAGCTCGGCCGAGGTTTGCTCCTCGGGCAGCCGCGCACCCGGGCCCAGCGCGCCGTCGAGGATCCGCTTCCGCAGGGCGGATGCCGCAGAATCGACGGTCGACGTGCGCGACACGCGGCGATTGTTCCACAACTCTGTTGCGCAATCAACCCCCGGATGTGCGACCGCTCGGTAGTCCGTCGCGCCGCTACCTGGCGAAGAGATTCCGCAGCAGGAAGAGCAGGTTTGCGGGTCTCTCCGCCAGGCGGCGCATGAGATACGGGTACCACTCCGGGCCGTACGGCGTCGCCACGAGCACCTTGAACCCGCGGGCGACGAGGTCGAGCTGGAGCTGGGGGCGAACGCCGTAGAGCATCTGGAACTCGAACCTGTCGCGGCCGATGCCCTGGCGGTCGACGAGCCGGATCGCATGCTCGATCAGCTGCTCGTCATGGGTCGCGATCGCGACGTAGGCGCCGCCGGCCAGCGCCCGCTCGAGCAGCCGCCGATAGGCCGCGTCGACGTCGGGCTTCTTCGGATACGCGATGTCCGGCGACTCGAGGTACGCCCCCTTCACGAGGCGCATGTTCGGCGTCGCCGGCAGCAGCAACTCGAGGTCGTTGGGGGTTCGGTAGAGGTAGGCCTGAAGCACGCAGCCAACGTTGTCGCGGCCGCTCTCGCGCAGCCGCCCGTAGATGCGAAGCGTCGCGTCGACGACGCTCGAGTGCTCCATGTCGATCCGCACGAAGTTGCCACGCTTCGCCGCATGGTCGACGAGCTGCGCCACGTTC
>JBOHBE010000270.1:0-5881 GCA_050698235.1 Gaiellales bacterium | reverse complement strand
ACCCACGCGTCGATGGATTCGTCGCTCCTGTTCAAGTTCTCAGAGCGTCTTCTGGCAGAAGACGCTCGTCTCGATAGCCTGCGGGGCCATCTCCGCGTACTCGCCAAAGGCATCGCACCGCTCGAAGCCCTCGCGGAGATAGAACCCGAGGGCTTCGGCCTGATACCTGCCGGTCTCGAGCCGGAGGATCGAGTAGCCGCCCCTCCTGGCCTCTGCCTCAAGCCGGCGCAGGACGCCGGTCGCGACACCCAGCCGCCGAGCTGTCGGCCGCGTGAACATCCGTTTCACCTCGGCGAACCCGTCGTAGAAGGCGACGCCGCCGCAGCCCACCGCAACGCCGTCAACTCGGGCGACGAAGAACCTCACGTTTGTGCGGAAAAGCTGCTCGAGCGACAACGCGTGATGCTGCTCGGGCAGGTAGTTGCCCGCGAGCGCCTGGTCCAGCTCGGCGAGGAGTTCCCGAGCCTCATCGGTGGCGACCTCGGTGCGCTCAATCTTGAGGACGCGTGGGCGGAGCGTCAAGCTACCCCTGGTCGATCGTCGCCGGCCGCGCGAGCCACGGATACCGCCGCGACTCGTACCCCGCCTCCGTCGGCGCTGGGAACGATGGGTCGGCGAACGCACCGACCATCACGACGACCAGGTCGGGCTCGTCCGGTTCGGTGTAGAAGACGGTCCCGCCGCACTCGGAACAGAAATGGAAGACGTGCTCCTTCTCGTCGGCCTCATCCGAGATTCGCACGTAGTCGCTGACGGCGCCGGAGATCCGCACCTGATCCGCCGTGTACCCCGCCTGGAGCCCGAACGCGCTGCCTGTCCGCCGCTGGCAGGCAAGACAGTGGCACATCCCGACCACGAACGGATCGCGATCCGTCTCCACGCGGAGCTGCCCGCAGCTACAGGCGGCTTCGTGGGCGGCCATCGCTAGCCCACCAGCTCCCTGAACGCGGGCTCGTCGCGAATCGGATCGAAGTCGGAGTCGCCGGCTGCGAACGTGCGGATCAGCTCCTGCCGAGCGATCGCGCGCCGCAGGTGGTCGATCGCATCGGCCGTCCGGCCTGCGCGGCTCTCGCAGCACGCGACGTTGTAGAGCAGCTCGCTGTAGTCGGGATGCGCCTCGATCAACTCGCGCCCACGGTCGGCCACCTCGGCGTACTCGCCGGCCTCGTAGAGCGGGCGCAGCGACTCCCACGCAGCGTCGGACTCGATCGTTTCGGGGACGACGAGCCACGGATGCCGCCGCGACTCGTACACCGAGATGACAGGCGGCGGAAACGACGGATCCGCGAACGCGCCGACCGCGACGGCGATCAGGTCCGACATCTCGCCCGCCCCGTAGAAGACCGTGGATCCGCAGTCGGGGCAGAAGTGAAAGGTGCGCTCGTCGCCGTCGTCGGACACGCGCACGTAGTTGTTGTACCGGCCGGAGATCGTCACCCGATCCGCCGGGAACCGCGCCTGGATCGCGAAGGCGCTCCCCGACCGGCGCTGGCAGGCCAGGCAGTGACACATCGAGATCCGGACCGGATCCCCCGCCACCTCGAGCCGAAGCTGCCCACAGCTGCACGCCGCCTCGCGGGTCGTCATAGCCAGATCCTAGGTGAGCTCGTGCACCAGGGAGTAGATCTTGGCGCGGATGACGAGCGCGTCGGGGTCGATCACTCCCTCGAAGACGTGCATCGCCGAGTTGAGCCAGCGATAGCCGTCCGCCTCGGACTCGAACGTGACCGTGAGCACCTGGATTCCGGAGTCTCCGACCCAGTTCGTGCGGCCGGCCAGCGAGAACAGCACGGCGGATCCGTTGTCGGTCGTGATGAGCCCGTGGGCGTCGGGCAGCATCGTCTGGTCGCTTCGCCGGTGCGGATGGTTCACCCAGCGGACCGCACCGCTCAGGCGTGGCCCCTCGACGCGGCCGTCGCCCTCGCCGTAGCCGCTCCCCTCCTCGCTGCCGTACGGGCGCACCAGCGTGAACTCGGTGCGGTACGCGAGATCCATGTCGCAGAGCCACTCGAGACGCAACGCGCCACCTCCTTGCCCGATCCTATCCAGCCGACCGATGCCCGCGAGGCCGGCTGTGGGATCATCGCTCCGGTCGTCCAGCGGAAAGGGGTGCGAATGAGCCGGTCAGCAGACGGTCCCGGGTGGGGGCTGGCAGACGTCTCCGAGATCCCGGGCCTGTGGAATGTCGGCAGCGACGGCGTCCCGATCGATGAGGACGAGGCCTTCGAGTTGATCGCCGAACGCGACCCCGGGATCATCGAGCGCTGGGAGGGCATCGAGCGCCGGCATCCCGGCTACGACGATGAGGTCGAGTACCACAGCGTCCGCCAGCACTTCGGGATCCGGGCGTTCGGCGCGGCGGCCTGGTCCGCTCCGGCCGGCCAGTGCCTCATCCCGCCGCACAGCGAGACCGAGGCCGACTACCACCAGGAGGAGCTCTACATCCTCATGGCGGGGGCTGCACGAGTCGTCTGCGACGGCGAGGAGATCACAATGACCCCCGGGCAGCTCCTCTTCGTCGAGCCGCGGGTCTTCCGCGAAGGCGTCGCCCTCGAGACCCCGACCACGATGCTGGTGGTCAGTGGACTTTCTGGCAAGCCCTATGCGCCACCGCCGTTTGCGCTCGATTCGCTCGACGAGCCCTCGAAGCCGGGAGGCACCTGATGGCCGATCCAGACGCCCGCACGCTGGCCGGACGGTGCGAGTGCGGATCGGTCCGCTACGAAGTCGCCGACGCGTTCCTGTATGCGGCGAACTGCCACTGCTCGCGCTGCCGGGCGGCGACCGGGTCAGCGTTCAAGCCGTTCGCCGGGATCGAGCGCGAGAAGCTCGTCGTCACGGAGGGCAACGATGCGCTCATGGTCTACGGCGAGGAGACCCTGCACGACACGCGGTGCGCCCGGTGCGGCTCGCTGCTCTTCTCGGTCGTGCGCGACGGCGAGTACGTGCACGTCGCCATGGGATCGCTCATCGACGCCCCGAGCCTGCGGCCGACCGAGCACATCTTCGTCGGCTCGAAGGCGCCGTGGTTCGAGATCACCGACGACCTGCCCCAGGGCCAGGAGTACGAGTAGCCGCTCGGGCTACGTCGCTCGGAACGACGTGTGCATCATCGTCGGATGCAGGCCGCAGAAGATCGTGTAGCTGCGCGCCGAGAGCTTGACCGTGACCGTCGCGGTGCGATGCGCCCCGAGGTTCATCGACTTCGCGAGCACCTTGCCGGTCGTCCCGACCCGGATCCGGAAGTTGTGTGCGATGGTGGCGTTGTTCGTGATGTGGAACGTGACCATGCCGTGCGGCACCGAACCCACGCTCTTCGAGATCGCGAAGCTGCGGAGACCGATCGTGACCGACGAGGCAGCCGTGGCGCTGGGTGCAAGGGCGACCCACGCCCCGACCGCGAGCACGATCGTTGCAAGGGTTGCGGGCAGGACGCGTCGTCGCATGGTGGGCCCTACGGGCTCGCCCCGCAGACGGATTCGCGATGGGTAAGCCAGATCACACGTACGACGTCGTCGTGGTCGGCGCGCGGATCGCCGGCTCGACCGTCGCGGCGCTCCTGGGCGAGGGCGGCCTCCGCGTCCTTCTCGTCGAGCGCGTGCGGTTCCCGAGCACCACGATCTCGACGCACTTCTTCCGCGGCGAGGGGCTCGTGGCTGTCCTTGACCGGCTGTCGGTCCTCGATGAGACCCTCGCGCTGGGCCCGCCGCCTCTCCGCCGCGAGTGGAGCTTCGGCTTCGGGACGCCAGGCCCCGACGAGGGGCCGCCACAGGAGCCTGGCCAGGCGGGGTTCAGCCTCTCCGTCCGCCGAGGACCGCTCGACGATCTGCTCCTCCGCCGGGCTGCGCGCGCCGAGGGCGTCGAGGTCGCGCAGCCCGCGACGGTCACGGGACTCCTGCGCGAGGACGGCCGCGTCGTCGGCGCCCGGCTCCGCGATCGCGAGTCCGAGTACGACGTACGGAGCAGGGTCGTTGTCGGCGCGGACGGTCGCCACTCGCTGGTCGCCCGCGACGTCGCGGCGGCGGGCGAACATGAGGTCGAAGCCCTGCGCACGCTGTACTACCGCTACGTGTCGGGCTGGCGCGGCCCTGACGGCGGGCCGCCCGACGCGGCCGAGTTCTCGCTGAACGGCGACGAGATCGCCTACGTCTTCCCCTCCGACGCCGGCCTTGCATGCATCGGCGTCAGCGCCCCACGCGACGCCTTCGGGGCGTTTCGGGCGGCGCCCGATGCCGAGCTGGGCCGCCGGATCGAGGCCCATCCCGGCCTCGCGGCGCGCTGGGCGGACGCAACGCCGGCCGGGCGGGCGGCCGGTGGGCCACCCGAGCCGAGCTGGATGCGGACGGCGGCCGGACCGGGCTGGCTGCTCGTCGGCGACGCCGCGGTGCACCAGGATCCGTGGACGGGAGCTGGGATGGATACGGCCGGGCTGCACGCCGTCCTCGCCGCCGACGCGATCGCAGACTGGCTGGGCGGCATCGTGCCCGAGGAGGAGGCCTTGGCCCGGTACCACCGCCTCCGCGACGAGCACGTGCTGGCCGACTGGCGGGAGTGCACGACGCTCGCCCGCGACCTGTCGCAGCTCGCCGTGGCGTAGCCCTCTCAGGTCACCGCCTCGAGCAGCTCGTCGATCACGGCGAGCGTCAGCGGCTCGTCGACGCACTCGGCGACGCGGCCGACCTGGCGGCGGCGCTCCTCCTCGGGCTCGGACGGGTCAAGCCATGCCCGGCACGAGATCTCGGTGATGTGGCCCAGCTGGGCAACGGTCATCGAGAAGCTCCCTCGCCGGTCGACGCGCCCCGGGCCTCCGCACCGGCGGTACTCGCGATAGAGCTCGCGCGCCCTGTCCCGCTCGCCGCGCCAGAACTCGAACAGCACGCCCGAGAGCTCCTGCCCGGGGTCGGCGAGGCCGCAGTTCTCCCAGTCGATCACGCACATCCCGCCCGATGCGGTCGGGCGCAGGTTGTCGGCCCACAGGTCGCGATGGCAGGTGCGAAGCTCACGCGCCGGCTCGATGACCGACTCGACCGCGACGAGGCCGTCACGCATCGCCGCCATGTCGGCCGCAAACGGTGCACCTTCGGCGATGAGATCCTCAATGAGGCGATCCCACGCCGGGGCGCCCACCGGCTCGGTGTACCACGGGTCCTCGGGCCGCCGCCCCGTGAACGGGACGCGGTGCATCGCCGCGACGAGCCGCCCCACCTCGCCGGGATCGAGGCGCTTGTCCGGCAGGCCGATGTCCACCCACTCGTACACGCGCACGTGCGTGTCGCCGACCTTCGCGAAGACCTTGCCGACGTCCGTCAACACGACGACAGGGACGGGAACCCCGGCGTCGTGCGCAGCTCTCTGGAACGCAGCGTCCTCGCCGTCGAGCTCCTCCTCCGCCAGCTCGAACGAGGTCTTGATCGCCCACAGCCCGACCACTGTTTCCAGCTGCCAGACCTGGCCCTGCTCGCCCCGCTCGACGGTGCCGGTCAGCCGGGGCTCGGCGCCGAGGCCGTAGCAGCGGGCAACCTCTTCGACGTCGTCGGGGCGGAGCATCCGCCGAGCGTACCGGCCCGCGCGAGCGTGATCGCGACGGCGAGCCCGCCGGCGCCGCCTGCCGGGATGAACGCAGCGGTGGTCCCGGCGTGCTCGATGACGATGCCGGCTGACGCCGACCCCACCGCCGCTCCCACCGCGACTGCCGTGGCGAGCCACGCCGACGCCTCGGTGAGCGTGCCCTTGGGGGCGACGTCGTCGACCATGGCGTACACGGTCGCGTAGGTGGGTGCGATCGCAGCGCCCGCGACCACGAGCAGGACGCCGAGCGCCATCGCGCTCCCGCCGGCAAGCGCGAGCGCCAGATGGCCGGCCGCGAGCGCCGCCAGCACCC
>JBOHBE010000269.1:0-13624 GCA_050698235.1 Gaiellales bacterium | reverse complement strand
GATGGTCGGATCAGGTGGGGACGCGCCTTGGCGCGCTTCGCAGGCTCGGCCTCGCGCTCGCGGTCTCGTCAGCGGTCGTCGCGCTGCTCGTCTCGGCCCCGCTCATCGTCCTCATCCCGGCGCTCGTGGTCGCCGGGAGCCTCTCGCAGAGCTGGAACGGCCTCTCGTTCACCGCAGCGGCCGAGATCGCCGGCTACGCACGCTCGGGCGCGGCGCTCGGCCTCCAGCAGGCGTCGCTCTCGCTCTCGTCGGTGGTGACGCCGGTCGGGTTCGCGGCGATCGTGGCCGCGACGTCGTGGGGCGTCGGCTTCGGCGTGGCGGCCGGCGTCCCGCTCGCGGGGACGGCTGCGCTCAGAGGGCTGGGGGAGACGTGACCACCGGGGGTCAGGCTGGATCAGACACGACGATCCGAAGACCCACGTCCAGGTCGGACGCACGGCGCAGGTCGCCGTACCGGGCGTCCCAGTCGCCCGAGGCGAGGTCACGGCGGAGACGGGCGACTCCGGCAGCCACCTGATCCTCCGGCAGCAGCCGGAAGGGCGACATGTTTCGCCGCACCTGCGGATCGAGGTAGGCCTCCGGTCGGGCGATGAACGCTTCCGGGATGCCGTCGACGCAATCGACCGGAACACGAAGCGGCTTGATCTCGGTGCGGCCGCCCAGCCGCTCGGCGATCGTCTGGGGCTGGAGTTCGCGCCGCGTGCCGAACGCCATGCCCGGGAAGTACTCGGCAATAAGCCACAGCCGGTCGATCACCTCTGCGTCGCCCACGACCACGACCACTCGGCGGGCGACCCGCCGCAACTCGCCCAGTCCGGCCGCCGCGTCGTTCCAGTGATGCACCGTGTGCAGCGCCATCGCGGCATCGAAGCTGCCGTCGACGAACGGCAGCCGCTCGGCCGCGGCCAGCACCGCCGGAGCGGCGTCCACGGGCCGTTGCGCGATCATCACCGGCGAGGGCTCGACCGCCAGCACGGTGCGGTCGTGCGGCTCGTACGCCCCGGCGCCCGCGCCGACGTTCAGGAGGGTACGGCCGTCGCCCAGGGCGGCGTGGATCTGGCCGGCCAACTCGGGATCCTCGCGGCGGGTCGAGGTGTAGGTGGTTCCCAGCCGGTCGTACAGAGAGACGTCCATAGCGCGCGTACTATATAGCACGCATGCGCTATATTCAACCGACTCCCCAGGTGTCCGCCAGGACGTAGCCCTCGGGGAACGGGTCAGCCGGGTCGACGACGAGCTGCGAGATCCCGGTGATCCACGCGCTCCCGCGGATCGCGGGCACGATCGCCGGCCGCCCGCCCACGGTCGTCTCGCTCACGATGCGGCCGTCGAACGTCGAGCCGATCGCCGACGCGTGCGTCATCGCGTCGCCGGCCTTCATCAGCCCGCGCGCGTGAAGCACGGCCATCCGAGCCGACAGCCCTGTCCCCGTCGCCGAGCGGTCGAGCCTTCCGGGCGCGACGACGACGGCGTTTCGGCTGACCGCCCCGGCGCCCTGCCACGGCTCGGCGATCTGGACGATGCTGACGCCGGCGATGTCGGGGTTCTCGGGGTGGGAGCAGGGGAGCTGCTCGCGCGCCGCGGCCCGGATCCGCTCTCCTGCGTGCGAGAGCTCGCGGGCCTCGCCCGGCTCGATCGCAAAGCCGAGCGCGGCGGCGTCGGCGATCGCGTACCACATGCCGCCGTAGGCGATGTCCACGGCGAGCGTGCCCAGCCCCTCGACCTCGAGGGGCGCGTCGAGCCGGTCGGCGAACGAGGCGACGTTCGTGATCTCGACGCTCTCGCAGCGGCCGTCGCGGCACACGGCCCGGGCCTCGACGACGCCGCCCGGCGCCTCGAGCCGGAGCACGGTCTCGGGCTCGCGCATCTCGATCATCCCCGTCTCGAGGAGCACGGTCGCCGTGCAGATCGAGTTCGAGCCCGACATGGGTGGGTACTCGGTCGGCTCCATGATGATGAAGCCGGCGGCGCAGCCGGGCACCGTCGCCGGAACGATCAGGTTCGCGTGGCAGGCGACGCTTCCGCGCGGCTCGTGGAGGAGGAGGTTTCGCAGGCCGTCGCCCTCGCGCGCGAGCGTCTGCATCTGCTCGAACACGGTCGCGCCGGCCGGCGGGAGGACGCCGCCCGTGACGACGTTTCCGATCTCGCCGCCGGCGTGGCATCCCACCACGGTGATCGTCCGCCGGGCTCGCATCGGCCGAGCATACCGGCTTGACAGATGATCGTTCACGATATATCGTGATGCTATGCAGAACAGTCGAAAGGAGAACCACAGATGACTTCGTTCGCAATCGAGCATCCAGGGGCGAGGCGGCACGGCCGCCACGCGTTCCTGATGATGCACGGGCGCCGACGCCGCGGACACCGCGGATTCGGGCCACCGGGCTTCGAGCGCCAGTTCTTCGGCGGCGGCCGCAAGGCCGGCCGCGGGGACATCCGCGCGACCATCCTCGCCCTCCTGGCCGAGGAGCCGATGCACGGCTACCAGATCATCCAGGAGGTGTCGGAGCGGACAGGCGGCGCATGGCGCCCCAGCCCCGGCTCCGTCTACCCGACGCTCCAGCAGCTCGAGGACGAGGAGCTCGTCCGGACGCTCGCGAGCAACGGCCGGCGGGTGTTCGAGCTCACCGAGACCGGGCGCGAGCAGGCGGCGGCGCTTCCGAGCGCAACCCCCTGGGAGACCGCAGGCGAGGGCGACGACGAGCTCGCCGCGCTGCGCGACCTGGCATTCCAGCTCCTCGGCGCGACGCGCCAGGTGGCGGTTGCCGGCTCAGCGAAGCAGCTCGCCGCGGCTCAGGAGATCCTCCGGACCGCGCGCCGGAGCATGTATCAGCTGCTGGCGGAGGACGGCGACGGCGAGGCCGACGCCACCGAAGCCTCGAGCTGACGCGGTGGCCGGTCTGAGACCGCCACGGCGACGGCCCCGATGATGACGGCGGTCGCGAGCAGGGTGCCTGGGCTCAGGCTCTCGCCCGCGACCGCCCATCCGAGCAGCACGGCGACGGCCGGGTTCACGAACGCGTACGTCGCCACTCGTGTGGGTGCGACGTGGCTGAGCAGCCACATGTACGCCGAGAACGTCACGACCGTGCCCATGACGACGAGATAGGCGAGGCCCGCGAGCGACTTGCCGCTGACCTGGCCGGCGTCGAAGCTGCCGGTCTCGCCCGACACGGTGGCGACGACCGCCAGCATGACCGCCCCGGTCAGGAGCGGCAGGCCTGCGGCGGCGAGTGCCGACGTCGGCACGCGGACGTGCCGCGTCGCCACCGTCCCGGCCGCCCACGAGAACGCCATCAGCAGCAGCAGCAATGCGTCGACGACCGCGAGCCCACCCGCGGTTCCCTGCGCCGCCACGAGCATCGCCACGCCGAGGAAACCGGCGGCGAGGGCTGCGCTCGTCCGGCCGCTCGGCCGGCCGCCGCCGGGCACGATCCAGATGATGATCGGGACGAAGAGCGGGATCGTCGCCGCGCACAGCGCAGCCGAGCCCGACGGGACGTACTGCTCCTCGCGGGCGAGGAGGCCGTGGCCGACTGTGAAGAACAGCAGGCCGAGGACAGTCGCCCCCGCCCATTCGGCTCGGCTGGGCCACGGGGCTCGCGGCTCACGCAGGCGCCAGAGGCCGAGCAGGATCAGTCCTCCGCCGAGGCTGCGTAGGCTCATCATCATGTACGGCGGGATCGTCTCGACCGCGTAGCGGATCGCCAGGAACGTCGAGCCCCACACGAGATAGATGGCCGCGAACGCGGCGACCGTCGGGAGCGCGGCGCGGTCGGGCACCTCGTGGACGTTAGCCGCGGGCCGGGCGGTGGCCGCCCACAGCAGCCTGGGTCAGAAAGACCGCGAAGAAGACGGCTGTCGCGGTGAGGACGACGGCCCCTCCCGACGCCACGTTCCACCAGAAGCTGATGTAGAGCCCGACCACGCCGCTGGCCGCGCCGATCGCTGCCGCGACCACTTGCATCGTCGCCAGCCGGTCGGTCAGGAGCCGCGCCGTGGCGGCGGGCGTCACGAGCATGGCGAGCACGAGGATGTTCCCGATCGCCCGCAGCGAGACGACGATGGCGAGCGTGATCAGGCCGAGCAGGAGGAGGTCGAGGATGAAGACCGGATACCGCATCGCCTCGGCCATCTCGCGGTCGAAGGCGACCAGCGCCAGCTCCTTCTGGAAGAGCACGATGGCACCGATCGCGACCGCCGTGGCCGCGCCCGCCAGGAAGAGGTCGGTGCGCGAAACGCCGAGGATGTTCCCGAAGAGGAGCTCCGCGACGTCCTTCTGGTAGGCGGCGAGGCTCGACACGAGCACCACGCCGAGCGCGAACATCGCGGCGAAGACGATGCCGATCGCAGTGTCCTCGGAGATGCGCCGGCCGCGGCTCAGGACCGCGATCCCGGCTGCGGTGACCAGGCCGACGGCGAGGGCGCCGAGGAGCACGCTCTGGCCGGCGGCGAATGCGATCACGATGCCGGGGAAGACCGCGTGGGTCAGCGCGTCGCCGATGAACGCCAGGCCGCGGAGCACGACGTAGCTTCCCAGCACGCCGCACGCGAGCCCCGTGAAGATGACGGCGACGAGCGCGCGCTGCATGAACGTGAACTGGAGCGGGTCGGTGAGGTAGTGGAGCATGTCAGTGGGCGTGGTGGCCCTCGGGTGCCAGCACCAGGACGCCGCCGATGTCGACGACCTGGCCTCCGTAGGCCTTGGCGAGGCAGGCGGCATCGAGCGCCTCGGACGGCGGGCCGAACGCGACGACCCGGCCGGCGAGCAGGCACACCAGGTCGCAGCGAGCGCTGGCCCACGCCAGGTCGTGGCTCGAGACGACGACGGTGCGGCCTTCGTCGCGCAGGCGGCGGAGGATGTCCGTGAACGCCGCCTCGGTCGGGGCGTCGGCTCCCGAGAGCGGCTCGTCGAGGAGCAGCAGGTCGGCCTCCTGCACGAGCGCGCGCGCGAGGAGCACCCGCTGCCGCTGGCCGCCGGAGAGCTGGCCGACCTGGCGGCGGGCATGCTGCTCCATGCCGACCGCGGCCAGCGCCGTTCGCGCCCGATCGCGCTCGTCGCGCGACGGCCGCCGCAGCCAGCCCGCGCGGCGGTAGGCGCCCTGGAGGGCGACATCGCCGGCCGAGAGCGGGAAGTCCCAGCCGCCCGGGCCGATCTGCGGCACGAAGCCGGTCGTCCCGGTGACCGACACCGTGCCTGCCGACGGGCGGATGGTGCCGAGCAGCACGCGTAGGAGCGTCGTCTTGCCGGCGCCGTTCGGGCCGATGAGGCCCACGACGGCACCTCGCGGGAGGGCGAGCGACACATCGTCGAGCGCCCGTCTCTCGCCGTAGGCGACGGTCAGCCCGTCGACGGCCGCCCGCGGTGCGTCAGCCATTGAGCGCGGTCGTCGCGCACGGTCCGCAGCGGGCGGGCAGCGCGCCGAGCTCGCGGTCAAGCAGCTCGAACCCCGCGGCGGCACTCGCTTCGCGGGCGGGCTCGAGCGCGCACCCTTCGAGGATCGACGTCGCGCCGCACTGCACGCAGACGAGGTGGTGATGGTGCCCGGCGGCGCCGCACAGGACGAAGACGGCCTCTCCGTCGCGCGTCCCGGCATGCTCCACGAAGCCCTCCTCGCGCCAGCGCTCGACCGCGCGGTATGCCGTGGTCAGGCCAAGGCGGGGAGCCTGGGGCAGGGCTGCGGTGTGCAACTCGCGGACGCTGAACGCCCGCCCCATCGTGCGCCCGGCATCGAGCAGGGCGGCCCGGCTGCGGTGGTTTCGGCCCGGCTCCATCGGGCGAGTATAGCGAAAATGAAACCTGTTATCGTTTTGGGGATGCGCCTCCTCCGCCTCGCCGCCGTGCTCGTCGTGGCGAGCGCGTGCACGCAGACGGCCGAGGCGCAGGCCCCGCCCGGCACGATCACCGTCGTCGCGACGACCACACAGATGCAGGACCTCGTCCGGAACGTCGGCGGGCGGCGGGTGCACGTCGTGGGCATCCTGCGTCCGAACGTCGACCCGCACGACTTCGAGCCGACGCCCAGCGCCGTGGTCGCCCTGGCCGGCGCGAAGCTCGTCGTCGAGTCGGGCGTCGGGCTCGACGCCTGGGCCGACCAGCTGATCGACGGCGCCGGCACGTCGGCGCCGGTCTTCGACGCCTCAGCCGGTCTCCCGCTCCGGCCGGACGACCCGCACTGGTGGGGCGACCCGAAGCTGGTCGAGCGGGCCGCGGTCGCTCTGGGCCGCAGGCTGGGGCAGGTCGATCAGGGCCATCGCGCGGCCTACCGGCGAACCGCCGCCGGCTACGTGCGGCGGGTCGAGGCGATGGACGCCTCCAACCGGCGTCTGGTCGCAACCGTTCCCCTCGCCGAGCGAAAGCTCGTGACCAACCACGACGCCTTCGCCTATCTGGCGGCGCACTACGGCATCCGCGTCGTCGGGTCCGTGATCCCCGCGCTCTCGTCGGCCGCTCAGCCGAGCGCGCAGGACGTCGCCGACCTCGTCGACCGGATCAGGGCGGAGCACGTGCGGGCGATCTTCACCGAGTCGTCGCTCGACCCGACCCTCGAGCGGCAGATCGCCTCGGAGGCCGGGGTAAAGGTCTACGCCAATCTGTACGGCGACACGCTCGGCCCGCCGGGCTCACCGGGCGCGACCTACCTCGGCATGGAGCGGTGGAACGTCCGCGCGATGGTGGCCGGTTTCCTCGGCCAGCCTCCGCCGTGAAACACCTGTACCTGGTACATCTGTTTCACCGTTCGGGGCCTGACGCCGGTGGCTCGCCTAGTAGATCGGCGCGCGCTTCACGCGGTTCGCGCCGCCCAGGAGCCCTAGGCCGAAGTTCCGCTCGATCGCGCGCGTCAGGCTGTAGTGGCCGAAGAAGCCCGGGAAGGGGCCGGCGTGAAGCCGCGCCGAGACCAGGATCGTCACGACCTGGCAGGTCGTCGTGTTGGCCACGAACACGGTGTGGTCGGAGCAGTCGATGCCCCAGTTGCCCTGAGACTGCACCGAGCCCTCGTTCGCCTCGTCCCACGTGACGATGACGAGCGTCTTCCCGGCCTTGTAACTCGGCCGCGCCGCGAGCGCCGTGATGACCTTACGGATGAAGGTGTCGCCGAACCGGATGCGGTCGGCCTTCGTCCCGGTCGTCGTCTGCTCGCAGATCGGCGAGCGCCAGTGCATGTTGTGGCACTCGTTCGGCGCGATCCAACTGAACCTCGGGAGGCTGCCCTGGCTCACGTCCCGCCAGAACGGGTTCAGCGACACGTCATGCGTCGCGCATGAGCCGTCGCCGCCCTTGGACTTCGGCCCGAGGTTCGTGAACCAGAACGCCGGGTTGTGGTTGTCGCGGTACTGCGGCGCGGCGCTCGTCGTGAGCGTGCAGTTGCGCTGCATCGACTCGTTGTAGTCGCGCCAGCTCAGGCCGGCCGCGTTCATCTGGTGGAAGACGTTGTTGGCGCTCGAGGGGCAGTGGAGGCAGGCCGGCGTCGGGAAGGTGCCGCTGACGACGGCCATGTAGTTCGGGAAGCTGGGGTGGGTCTCGCCCGCGGCTCCCGGCATGCGCCGGCACTCCTCGGCGAGCCGGTGCGTGTACGGCGAGTCCGGGGTCGACTCCCACACCGGCACCGAGAGGTTCTCGTCCATGATGACGACGATGTGCTTGTACGGCTTCTTCGAGGCGCGGACCGTCCCACATGGGTGGGCGCCCGTGGCCTCGGCGGCCTGAGCGCGCTCGCTGGGAGCTGCGGCCGCCGGCGAAGCCGCGAAGAGCATCGCCGCGAGAGTGAGCAGCGCGACGCCTCCCCCTGCGCCCCACCGTCGAGCGTGCCACCACACCACCCGGACAGGGTAGCGGCGCTGGGCTTCGCCGGGTAGTACGCTCGCCACGTGGCCAAGCGCAAGAAGGGCGAGGGCGATGGACTTCGGCGCGATCTCGGAGAGCTGGTGCGCCAGCTCCTCGAGGAGGCGCAGACGCAGCCCGGCCGCGAGCCCGTCGGCCCGGCGATCCGCGAGCACCTGGGCGGGGCGGGCACCTACGACGAGCATGCCATCTACACCGAGGAGCTCGACGCATGGGAGCTCCCGAACCTCCAGCTCGCTCTGGACGAGGTCGCCGCCCAGCCCGAGTGGGGCGTCCGGGTGCTCGGCCTCGGCGGAGGGGCCCGCCACTACGGCGACTTCGGGCTCGGATCGCTGCTCACGGCGACCCACTTCACGCTTGGGCCGCCGGAGTTCGTGAACGTCGCCGTCGGCCCGGGAACGACGCTCGCCTGCATCGAGCTCGCCGTCTTCCTCGTCTCGACGCCGGCCGGGCCCGTCGCCCTCCTGGTCAACCGCTCGCACGAGCACCACGGCGGCCCGCCGCTCACCGTCCAGGCGATCTCGCCGGAGGACGGGTGCGCCCAGGCGCTGCTCGCAGATCTGCGAGAGCGGATGGACGCGCTCGACGTCTATCGCGGCCAGCTCATCACGCTCGAGGTCACCCGACACGGCGCCCAGCGGATCGTGTTCCTGGAGCGGCCGGATGTCGCGGCCGCCGACGTCATCCTCCCGGACGGTGCGCTCGAGCGGATCGAGCGGCACGTGCTCGGGCCGACGCAGCACCATGACGCGCTTGTCGCGCAGGGCCGCCATCTGTCGCGAGGGCTACTGCTGTGGGGGCCGCCCGGGACGGGGAAGACCCACACCGTCCGGTATCTCACCGGCCGTGTCGGCGGCGTGACCACGATCCTCCTCTCAGGAGCGACGCTGGGGATGCTGAGCGCGTTCGGAACCCTGGCGCGCCGCCTCGCGCCGTCGGTCGTCGTGCTCGACGACGTCGACCTCGTCGCGCAGGAGCGAAGCTATGGCCCCTTCGGCGAGAGCTCGACGCTGTTCGAGCTGATGAACCAGATGAGCGGGCTCGGCGAGGATGCCGACGTCGCGTTCGTCCTCACGACCAACAGGCCCGATGCGCTGGAGCCCGCGCTCGCCGCCCGCCCCGGCCGCGTCGACCTGGCGGTCGAGATCCCGCTCCCCGATGCACCCGCGCGGCGCCGGCTGCTCGAGCTCTACGGGCGGGGTCTCAACCTCGAGCTCGAAGATCACGATGCCGTCGTCGAGCGGACCGAGGGCGTCACCGCCTCATTCATCAAGGAGCTCATGCGCCGAGCCGCGCTCGAGGCGGCCGAAGCCGGCCGCGCGACCGTGACGGATCGTGACGTCACGGTCGCGCTTGACGAGCTGCTCGGCGAGGCCAGCGCGCTCACGCGAGCGCTTCTGGGTGTCCGGCAGCCCGGGGATCCCGAGCCGGCCGACCCGCATGGATGGATGCGGGCCCGGCCAGACGGCGACTAGTAGCCGCCTCCGCCGCCTCCGCCACCGGCGGTGGCCAGGAGGGCGATCAGGATGATCGCGACGATCACGACGACGGCAGTGAGAACGATCGGGCTCCACGATCGGGAGCGCTGTGTGGGTGTGTGGTTCATGTCTATGACTACGGGGATTCGCCCCGAGCAGTTCTCCCTTTGTTGAGCCCTTCACATGCGGCCCGCTCACTATGATCGCCCGGTGAAGCCCCGGATCCTCATCCTCGGCGCGGGCTTCGGTGGGCTCGAGCTCGCTACGACGCTCTCGGAGGAACTTGGCGACGACGTCGAGGTGACGCTGATCGACAAGAGCGACGCCTTCGTCTTCGGCTACTCGAAGCTCGACGTCATGTTCGGCCGAACGACGCCCGATGCGGTCCGGCTTCCCTACCGCCATCTCGCGAAGCCCGGCGTACGGCTCCTGCGCGAGACGATCACCGCGATCGACCCCGTCGCCAGGGTCGTGACGACCGACGTTGGGGTGCACGAGGCCGACCACCTCGTCGTCGCTCTCGGCGCCGACTACGACATCGACGCCACGCCGGGGCTTCGGGACTCGACCGAGTTCTACTCCGTCGAGGGCGCCGAGCGCCTGGCGCAGCTCCTGCCTGAGTTCTCGGGCGGCCGCGCCGTGGTGGGCGTGTGCGGTGCGCCGTACAAGTGCCCGCCGGCACCGAGCGAGGCGGCGCTCCTCCTGCATGATCTCCTCGGCCGTAGGGGCGTCGGCGGCGACTGCGAGATCTCGCTCGTGGTGCCGTTCCCGACGCCGATTCCGCCGTCGCCGAGCACCTCCGATGCGCTGCTTCGCGCCTTCGCCGAGCGCGGCATCGGCTTCGTGCCGGGCAGTCCGGTCGCCTCCGTCGACGTCGACCGGAAAATCGCCGTTCTCGGCAACGGCGCCGAGGTGCCCTACGACCTCTTCCTCGGCGTGCCGAAGCACCGCGCGCCGGACGTCGTCATCGAGAGCGGGATGGCCGTTGACGGCTACATCCCGGTCGACGGGCACACGCTCACGACGCGGTTCCCGGACGTGTATGCGCTTGGCGATGTCGCGACGGTCGGGACGCCGAAGGCGGGCGTCTTCTCGGAGCGCCAGGCGCGGGTCGTCGCCCGCACGCTGATCGAGCGCCTGCGCGGAGGGCAGTCCGCCGAGCGGTACGACGGCCGCGGATCGTGCTACATCGAGTTCGGGGGCGGCCTGGTAGCGCGGATCGACGTCGACTTCTTCTCGGAACAGACGCCTACCGGCACGTTTCAGGATCCCTCGACGGAGTTCGTGGCCGAGAAGGACGACTTCGGCTCGACCCGGCGTGCGCGCTGGTTCGGGCTCTAACCGGGCGGATGGCCCTCTACCCGGAGATCGAGCCGCACGAGAGCGGAATGCTCGACGTCGGAGACGGGAACCGCGTCCACTGGGAGGTCTGCGGGAACCCGTCCGGGAAGCCGGCGGTGGTGCTGCACGGCGGGCCAGGCTCGGGATGCACCCCTGGCTGGCGGCGCTACTTCGACCCGGCGGCCTACTGCATCGTGCTCTTCGACCAGCGCGGGTGCGGGCGGAGCACGCCGCATGCGAGCGACCCTGCGGTCGGCCTCGAATCTCAGACGACCGCGCACCTCATCGCGGACATCGAGCAGCTGCGCGAGGCGCTGGGAGTGGAGCGATGGCTCGTCCTCGGCGGGTCGTGGGGCACCGAGCTCGGGCTGGCGTACGCCGAGCGGCACCCGGAGCGCGTCTCGGAGATGGTGCTCTTCAGCGTCTGCACGACCACGCGTCGCGAGGTCGAGTGGATCACGCGCGACGTGGGCCGGCTCGTCCCGGAGGCGTGGGCGCGATTCCGCGACGCGGTACCCGTGGCCGAGCGCGACGGCAGCCTGGTCGACGCGTATGCGCGCCTGCTCGCAAGCCCGGATCTGGATGTCCGCGAGAAGGCCGCCGCCGACTGGTGCGAGTGGGAGGACGCCCATGTCGCGATCGGGTCGGAGCCGACGCGGAGCGCGCGGTACGAGGACCCGGCGTTTCGCATGTGCTTCGCTCGCCTGGTCACCCACTACTGGCGACACGGCGCGTGGCTCGAGGACGGGGAGCTCCTCCGGGAGGCGGCGCGGCTCGCGGGCATCCCGGCGGTGCTGGTCCACGGGCGCATGGACATCAGCAGCCCGCCCGACTTCGCGTGGGAGCTGGCCCGCGCCTGGCCCGACGCGGAGCTCGTGCTGATCGACGGCGCCGGCCATGGCACGTCGGACGACGGGATGACCGAGGCCGTCGTAGCCGCCACCGACCGCTTTGCGACGCGATTGTAAGGGCCTTCGGTGTGGCGGCTATCATGGCCCGCGTGCTGGCCGGCGGGCCTTGGGGGGTTCGCGTCGAACGCATGTGGGCATGCAAGAGCGGCACAGCTAGAAGGAGGGGGAACGACATGAGAAAGAGGTTCGGATCGTCAATGACGGCCGCGGTGGTCGTTGTGGTCGCGTTCGCAGCGCCCGCGTCGGCGGCGACGCTCGCCAACTGGCAGATGAACGAAGGCGCGAGCGCCAGCGTCATGATCGACTCGAGCGGCCACGTGAATGGCACGATCGGGTCGGACGTCGTGACCGGATTCAAGTTCAACGGAGCGACGGGTTACCACTGGCCGTTCGTCAGCCCGACGCAGCCTCCGGCTCACCCGGGGCGCATCGTGCAGGCCAACAGCTCGAGCCTGAACCCGAACTCCGGGAACTACACCGTCACGATCCGCTACAGGACGACGAAGCACTTCGGGAACATCGTCCAAAAGGGCCAGGCCGGGTCGTCGGGTGGCTACTTCAAGCTCGAGAACCCGAACGGGCAGCTGACGTGCGTCTTCCGGGGCACCAACTCGTCCGGGAGCTTCCTGCGAAAGCAGGTCGTGTCCGGCGTCCTGAGTGACGGCCAGTGGCACACCGTCCGCTGCGCCCGGACCGCGAGCGCGCTCACGCTGACCGTCGACGGCTCGGTCGTGGCCACCGCGCACGGCAGCTCGGGCAACATCACGAACAACCGCCCGATCTCGATCGCCGGCAAGATCAACTGCGACCAGATCAAGACGACCTGCGACTACTTCACCGGCGACATCGACTACATCACGATCACGAACTAGGGCTTCGGCCCATGGGTCTCGCGACGGGAGGTCGTCCGCTTTTTGGCGGCGGCCTCCCGTCGGTGGTTTGCGGCCGGTATGCTCGCTGGTCCGGCATCCGACAGAGGAGACCACCATGATCGGCGTGATCGTCACGTTGCGCTCCGATGACCGTCTGGACCGCGGGGCGGTGATGGGGATCGCCGAGCAGGCGGGGCCGGTCTTCGAGGGCATGCCCGGATTACGCTCGAAGGTCTTCATGTTCGACCCCGAGACCGGCGTTGCCACGAACACCTACGTCTGGGAGTCGGAAGCGGCGGCTCGCGGGTTCTTCACTCCCGAGCTGACCGAGCAGATCGTCAGCCTGTACGGCGTCCAGCCCGACATCCGGTTCGTCGAGGTGGCGGCGCTGATCGATAACGGAGTCGCGGCCCCGGCCTAGTCAGACGTTGGCGGACTAGTCAGACGTTGGCGGAGTTTCACACGGGCTCCCCGTTCAGGAGCTCGGCCATGTCCCACGCTCCCTCGGACGTGTTCGAGATGACGGTGCGCGTCGTCGCCGAGGCCGGGTCGTGCGTGCTCGCGAACGACACGCCCGCGTCGTAGCCGTCGAGAAGGACGATGTCGCTCGACCTGTGGAGCCAGAACCCGAGGCCGTAGCGCCGCGCCGGCCCGGGGGCGTCGCTCCGGGGCCGTGTCATCTCCGCCAGCCATGTGGGCGAGACGATCTCGCCGGCGAGGAAGGCCCGCCACAGCGAGTCGATGTCGGCGGCCGTTGAGTAGATCCCGCCGTCGCCGCTTCCGCGGACGGGCAGGTGGAGCACGTTCGTCCGCGGCCCGTCGTTCGTCAGATAGCCCAGCGCCGCCCGCCCGGGGAGCTCGTCGGAGCGGAGGAACGCCGTGTCGTTCATCCCGGCGGGCGCACACACCCGCTCGCGCACGAGATCGTGAAACGGCCTGCCGGCCGCGCGCTCGGCGATCAGGGCGAGCACGACGAATCCGCCGTTGCAGTAGGCGAACCGCTCGCCGGCGGGAAACGCGGTCGGGTAGCCCTCCAGCGCGGGCAGATAGCCGGCCGTGGTCTCGAGCCTGTGGACGGGAATCGGCAGGATGTAGTCGGTGATCTCGCCGCCGGCGTCCTCGTCGTAGTAGTCGCCGATGCCCGACCGGTGGGCCAGCAGGTGCTCGACGGTCACGTCG
>JBOHBE010000268.1:0-2465 GCA_050698235.1 Gaiellales bacterium | reverse complement strand
GGCTCGGGCTCCGGCTCCGGGGCGGCCTCCGGCTCAGCGGCTGCTTCGGGCTCCGGCTCAGGCTCCGGCGCGGGCTCGGGCTCCGGTGCGGGCTCCGGCTCGGCTGCCGCCTCGGGCGGCGCCTCGGCTGCGGCCCCGGCCTTGGCGCGGGCCTTCTTCGACGGCCGCTTGGTCTTCACGGGAGGCGCCTTTGCGGCAGGCGCGGGCGCGGCCTCGACGACCTCCGCCTCGGCCGCGGCCTCAACGGCAGCCGCGGCTGCGGCCGCCTCGGCGAGCCGCTCGGAGTGGGGCTTCACCACCTCGCGGATCTCCTTGCCGCGCAGCTTGGCGACGTCCTCCGGGCGCTTCAGGCTCTTCAGCCCGTCGACCGTGGCCATGAGCAGGTTGATCGGGTTCGCGGTCCCGAGCGACTTGGCCAGGATGTCGCGCACGCCGCCCAGTTCGAGCACGGCGCGGACGCCCGCTCCGGCGATGACGCCCGTGCCCTCAGAAGCGGGCTTCAGGAGCACCCGGCCGGCGCCGTAGCGGCCGACGATCTGGTGCGTGATGGTCGTCTTGTATTTGGGCACCTGGAAGAGGTTCTTCTTCGCGTCCTCGACGGCCTTCGCGATCGCCGACGGCACCTCGTTCGCCTTGCCGTAGCCCACGCCGACATGGTTCACCTCATCGCCGACGACGACGAGCGCCGTGAACGAGAACCGGCGGCCGCCCTTCACGACCTTGGCGACGCGGTTGATCTTGACCACGCGCTCCTGGAGCTCGCGGCCGGGTACCTCGGAGCCGCGGGCGGCGGGGTTTCGGGACTGACGTGGCGCGTAGGACATACGGGGGCTAGAACTCCAATCCGTTCTCGCGGGCGGCGTCGGCCAGCGCCTTGACTCGCCCGTGGTACAGGTAGCCGCCGCGGTCGAACACGACGGACGTGACCCCCGCCTTGCCGGCCCGCTCGGCGACGAGCTTGCCGACGGCGGCGGGCGTCTCGGCACGGGCCTTCTTCGCCAGCGACTTGTCCTGGCTCGACGCGGCCGCGACCGTCCGCCCGGCGACGTCGTCGATCAGCTGGGCGGAGATGCCGCGGTTCGAGCGGTACACGGCGAGGCGCGGCCGCTCGGCCGTGCCCGTCACCTTGCGGCGCACGCGCCGGTGGCGCCTGAGCCTGGCTTCGAGGCGAGTCTGGCTCATGCGCGCTTCCCGACCTTGCGGATCACGTGCTCGCCCTGGTAGCGGATGCCCTTGCCCTTGTAGGGCTCGGGCGGGCGCCACTTGCGGATCTGGGCGGCGATCTCGCCGACCTGCTGCTTCGAGATGCCCGAGACGACGATCTGGGTCGGCTGCGGCACCTCGAACGCGATGCCGTCGGGCGCCTTCACGGTGACCGCATGGCTGAAGCCGAGCTGCATCTCGAGGTCCTCGCCCTTGAGCGCGGCGCGGTAGCCGACGCCCTGGATCTCGAGCCGCTTCTCGAAGCCCTGGGTGACGCCCATCACCATGTTGGCCACCAGCGTCCGCGTGAGGCCGTGGAGCGCTCGATGGTCGCCGCGGTCGGTCGGGCGCGTCACGATGACCTGCCCGTCCTCCTGCTTCACGGTCATCTCGAGCGAGACCCGCTCCTCGAGGTCGCCCTTGGGACCATGCACCGCCACGGATCCCGGCCGGATCTCGACCGTGACGCCGTCGGGGACGGGGATCGGCTTCTTCCCGATCCTGCTCACGGCTCACCACACATAGCAGACGACCTCGCCGCCGACGCCCTGCTCCTGCGCCTGGCGGCCTGTGACCACGCCTCGCGACGTGCTCAGGATGGCGACGCCCATCCCGCCGAGCACGCGATGCGGCCGGTCCTTCTTGGCGTACACCCGCCGGCCGGGGCGCGACACGCGCTTCAGGCCCGAGATGACGCGCTCGCGGCTCGGCCCGTAGCGCAGCGTCACGACGAGCGTGTCGTGGACGTCGCCCTTCGACACGGCGAACGCGTCGATGTAGCCCTCCTCGTGCAGGATGCGCGCGATCTCGCGCTTCATCCCGGAGGTGGGCATCTCGACCGTCTCGTGCAGCGCCTGGTTGGCGTTGCGGATCCGGGTCAGCATGTCTCCGATCGGGTCGGTCGTCATCCTCGCCTCACCAGCTCGACTTCGTCATCCCGGGGATCACGCCCTGGTGCGCGAGCTCGCGCAGACAGATGCGGCAGACCCCAAACTTGCGGAAGTAGGCGCGCGAGCGCCCGCACCGGTTGCATCGGTGGTAGGCGCGCGTCGTGTACTTCGCGTCCCTCGCCTGCTTGACTCTGAGTGCTTCCTTCGCCATTGCCTCCGCCTAACTCGCGAACGGCATCCCGAGCGAACGGAGGAGCTCGCGCGCTCCGTCGTCGTCGGATGCGGTCGTGGTGATGGTGACGTTCAGGCCGCGCACCTGGGACACGTCGTCGTAGTTGATCTCGGGGAAGATGATCTGCTCGCGCACGCCGA
>JBOHBE010000267.1:0-1990 GCA_050698235.1 Gaiellales bacterium | reverse complement strand
GTCGAGGTGGCCGAGGCCGGCGACCGGCTCTCGCCGTGGGGGACGGGTGGGATCCGGAGCAAGGTCGCGGCCGCCCGGACGGCGGGCACCGGCGGTGTCGAGGCCGTGATCGCGTCGGGCCTCGAGCCGGGGGCGCTCATCGCGGCGGCCGATGGCGGCACGGGCACCAGGTTCCCGGCGGCGTCGAGCCTGCCGTCGGCCTACAAGCTGTGGCTGCGGCACGGCACGCCCGTCCGCGGCCGCCTGGTCGTCGACGACGGCGCTCGGCAGGCTGTGGCCGAGCGCGGGACGAGCCTCCTGCCGGTCGGCCTGGTTGCGGTCGACGGATCGTTCGACGCGGGCGATGCCGTCGAGCTGGTCGGGCCCGACGGCAGCCGGTTCGCGATCGGCGTCAGCCGCTACCAGGCGCGCGAGCTTGAGGGGCTGGCCGGCCGCCGCGGCCTGCCCGAGGCGGTCCGCCGCGACGATCTGGTGCTGGTGTGAGCGCGACCGGAACAACTGCGCCCGGCCTTCGCGCTCGCGGCGCCGCGCGCGCTTTGGCCGCCCTCGACGGCGAGTCTCGAAACGTGGCCCTGGCCGGCATCGCTGAGGCGCTCGAGCGGCGCTCGGCCGAGGTGCTCGACGCCAATGCGGCCGACGTGGCCGGCGCATCCGGCCAGACCGCCGCGATCATCGACCGGCTGACGCTCGACCCGGACCGGCTCGCGGCCATTGCGGCGGGCGTGCTCACGATCGCCGACCTGCCCGACCCCATCGGCTCCGTCCTGCGCGATTTCACGCTCGAGAACGGAATCCGGGTGCGGAAGCTGCGAGTGCCGCTGGGGGTCGTGATGGTGGTGTTCGAGGCCCGCCCCAACGTCGCCGTCGACGCCGCCGCGCTCTGCATCAAGTCCGGGAACGCCTGCATCTTGCGCGGGTCGCGGCTCGCGGCGCGGACGAACACCGTGCTGGTCGACATCGTGCGCGACTCGCTCGAGGCGTCCGGCATCCCGGCCGACGCCGTCGTCGCCGTCGGCGGCGGGCACGAGGCGCTCGACGAGCTCCTTGTTGATCCGGGTACTGCCGACGTCGTCATCCCACGCGGCGGCGAGGAGCTGAAGAAGCGGCTCCTGCGCGACTCGCGGATCCCGGTGCTGGCGGCGGCCGGCGGCAACTGCCACGTCTACGTCGACGCGTCCGCCGATGCGGCCGCCGCGATCGCGATCGCCGTCAATGCGAAGACGCAGCGCCCGGGGGTGTGCAACGCGGCCGAGACGCTGCTCGTCCATCGCGACCGGCCGGAGCTTCGCGACGAGATCTGCGCCGCGCTCCGTGCGGCCGGAGTCGAGATCCTGGAGGGCGAGGAGGCGTGGGAGACGGAGTTCCTCGACATGCGGATGGCCGTTCGCACCGTCGACTCGCTCGACGAGGCGATCGAGCACGTGAATCGCTACGGCACGGGGCACTCGGAGGCGATCGTCACCTCCGACTTCGAGGCCGCGGCGCGCTTCACGAACGAGGTCGATGCCGCCGCGGTCTACGTAAACGCGTCGACCCGGTTCACGGACGGCGGCGAGTACGGGATGGGCGCCGAGATCGGGATCTCGACCTCGCGCCTGCACGCCCGCGGCCCGATCGGCCTCGACGAACTCACAACGACGAAGTACGTCGCCTGGGGCGACGGCCAGATCCGCAGCTGAGCCCGGGGCGAGCGAACCCCCGGGGCCACCCGTTGCAACACACGCGCGTTCGTCACACGGCGGTCACGTTTCGGCCACGCCTCTCCACGGGGGTCAGACCCCGGGCGCGCCCTCGCGTGCGAAGCGGCGCGGGTCGTAACGCATCGCGGATTGTTGGCACACGGCCGCCCGCAGCGGACCCGGTGGTCTGACGCATGCAGACCGCGGTCGTGGCGACAGGCGAAGACCGCGTTCTTCGCCGGAGCGCGGCAAGCGCTCCGGCAGCCCTTAAGGAGGGGGCTCGCGGGGGAACCCTGGGTTCCCCGCGCTTA
>JBOHBE010000266.1:0-3522 GCA_050698235.1 Gaiellales bacterium | reverse complement strand
GTCCGCAAGCCGGTCGGCGTGGCCGGGATGATCATGCCCTGGAACGCGCCGCTGATGCTCTCGACCTGGCGCATCGCCCCGGCCCTGGCGGCCGGCAACACGATCGTGCTGAAGCCCGCCGAGTGGTCGCCGCTGTCCTGCTCGCTGCTCGCCGACCTGAGTGCCGAGGCGGGCCTCCCGCCTGGCGTCTTCAACGTCGTCCAGGGGATCGGCGAGGAGGCGGGCGCCGCGCTCGTCGCACACCCGCGCATCCGCCGTGTGAGCTTCACCGGCTCGCCCGAGACCGGCCGCCTCATCGGGCAGGCCGCCGCCGCCAACATCGTCCCTTTCACGGCCGAGCTGGGGGGCAAGGGCCCGCTCATCGTCTTCGCCGACGCCGACATCGAGGCCGCCGCCGCCAAGGCCGCGGGCCAGTACGACGACGCCGGGCAGGTGTGCCTGGCCGGCACGCGCCTGCTCGTCGAGGAGTCGATCAAAGACGAATTCCTCGAGCGCTTCCACCGCCACACCGACGCCCACGTCCTCGGCGATCCGCGCGACGACCGAACGACCGTCTCGCCGCTCATCCACCGCGACCACCTGGCCCGCGTCGAGGGGTTCGTCGAGCGGGCCCGAGCAACCGGCGACCGCGTCGTCCGCGGCGGCGCCCAGCCCGAGATCGGCGGCCTCTTCTACGAGCCCACCCTGATCGAGCCGAAGTCCAACGACTCAGAGATCGTCCAGCGCGAGGTGTTCGGCCCGGTGCTGACGTTCCAGACCTTCGCGACCGAGGACGAGGCCGTCGCGCTCGCCAACTCGACCCCGTACGGGCTCTCCGGCATTGTCTACACGGGCGCGCGCGAGCGGGCCGAGCGGGTCGGGCACGCCGTCCGCGCCGGCACTGTGTGGGTGAACACCTTCCTCGTCCGCGACCTCACCGCGCCGTTCGGCGGCATGGGCATCTCGGGCGTCGGGCGCGAGGGAGGCGAGTACGCGCTCGACTTCATGAGCGACCTGAAGATGCTCCAGATCCTCGACGGCTCGACGGGATGACGACGGCCGCGCCCGCCATCGACTTCGAGAACGAGGCGTTCGCCCGCAGCGTCCCCTACGAGATGTTCGACTGGTTGCGCCAGAACGACCCGGTGCGCTGGTACGACTGGCCGCATGGCAAGGGCTACTGGGCCGTGACGCGCCACGACGACCTGGTCGCGATCCACAAGGACACCGAGACCTACTCGTCCGAGACCGGCGCGACCGCCCTCGAGGACCTCGCGCCCGACGCGATCGAGGCGCGCAAATCGATGATCGACACCGACCCGCCCCGGCACACCCGCCTGCGCGGGCTCGTGAACCGCGGCTTCACCCCCCGGGCCGTTGCCGCCTACGAGAACCTGCTGCGCGAGCTGACCCGTGCCATCCTCGACGACGCCCTCCCGCGCGGCGAGTTCGACTTCATCGAGCACATCGCCGCGCCCCTCCCGATCCAGGTGCTGTGCCGCATCCTGGGCGTCCCGCCGGACGACAACCGGCTCCTGATCGACTGGGGCGACCGCATGATCGGCTCGACCGACCCCACCATGTCGGACATCTCCTACGAGGATCCCGAGTCGGACCGCTATCGCCTGCTCCCCTTCCGGAGCCCGGCTGCGGTCGAGCTCTGGAAGTACGGCCACGGCATCGCCGAGACGCGCCGCTCGGAGCCGCGCGATGACCTCGTGACGAAGCTCGTCGAGGCCGAAATCGACGGCGAGCGCCTGACCTCGCGCGAGTTCGACGTCATGTTCCTGCTGCTCGTCGTCGCCGGGAACGAGACGACCCGCCAGGCCATCGCCCACGGCATGCAGGCCTTCATGGAGCACCCCGACGAGCTCGAGCGCCTGCGTCACGACCCGGCGCTCATGCAGACCGCGGTCGACGAGATCATCCGCTGGGCCACGCCCGTCCTGCACTTCCGCCGCACCGCGACCCGCGATGTCGAGCTGCGCGGGAGGACGATCCGCGAGGGCGACAAGGTCGTTGTCTGGTACATCTCGGCCAACCGCGACGAGCTGGTCTTCGACGATCCGTACCGCTTCGACGTCAGCCGCCGCCCCAACGAGCACGTGAGCTTCGGGCGCGGCGGCCCGCACTTCTGCCTCGGCGCACACCTCGCCAAGCTCGAGGTGAAGGTCATGTTCGAGGAGCTGCTCCCGCGGCTCGCATCGATCGAGCCCGCCGGCCCCGCCGAGCGGATCCGCACCAACTTCACGAACGCGTTCAAGTCGATGCCCGTCCGGGCCTCGGCCGCATGAAAGGATTGACGCATGGCCGATAGCCGGCTCGCCGATCTCGAGAAGGCAGGCGTGCGCACGGTGCGCATGACCTATCCCGACCTGCACGGCATCTCGCGCGGCAAGGACTACCCGATCGAGCACTTCCGCCATCTGGCCGAGGACGGCGGCGGCTTCTGCGAGGCCATCATGACCGTCGACCTGCGCCACGTCGTGACGGCCGGTCCCGAGCACGGCTTCCAGGACATCATCGGCATGCCCGACCTCGACACGCTCGTGCCGATCCCGTGGGAGCCGGGCACGTCGTGGTGCATCGCCGACCTCCTGCGCATGGACGGGACGCCCTACGAGGTCGACCCGCGCGGCGCGGTGCGCCGGGCGATCGCCGGGTTCGCCGACCTGGGCCTGCACCCCGTGATCGGGCCGGAGCTCGAGTTCTACCTGTGCGAGCCCGACCCGGCCGCGCCGAACGGCTACCGCCGCTACGTCGACAACGACAGCCACGTCTACACCGTCGGCCACGTCGCCGATCCCCGCCGCGTGCTCTCGGCCATGCTCGACGCGTGCGTCGACATGGGCCTCGGCGCGATCGCCGCCAACCATGAGTTCGGCCGCAGCCAGTTCGAGATCAACATCGGCCACGCCCCCGCGCTCGAGGCCGCCGACAGGGCGTTTCGCCTGAAGTCGATCGTGAAGGACATGGCCGCGCGCGAGGGGCTCCTCGCCACGTTCATCGGGAAGCCCTGGAACGATGACGAGGGCTCCGGCTTCCACCTCCACCTCTCGCTGTGCGACGACGCCGGCAAGACACTCATGAACGACCCGCACGGCCCGGAGGGAATCTCGGAAGTCGCCCACCACTTCATCGCCGGCCTGCTCGAGCACGGCCCGGCGCTGATGGCGTTCTTCAACCCGACGACGAACGCCTACCGCCGGATCCACCCCGAGGCGCTCGTGCCGACGCTCGTCTCGTGGGGGCACGACAACCGCCTCACCCTCGCGCGCGTCCCGCGTGAGCGCGGCAACGCGACGCGAGTCGAGTTCCGGGTCGGCGACGGCGCGGCCAACCCATACCTGGTCGTCGCCGGGGCGCTCTTCGCCGGGCTCGACGGGGTCAAGCGAAAGCTCGAGCCGCCGGCGCCCATCGAGGGCCTGATCTACGAGCACCCGGACGTGGAGTCGATGACCCCGCTCCCCGACACGTTCGAGGGGGCGCTCGCAGCGCTCGAGGCGGACGAGTACGTCACGAACGCGATGGGCACCGAGCTCA
>JBOHBE010000265.1:0-6744 GCA_050698235.1 Gaiellales bacterium | reverse complement strand
GGCTCCGGGCTTGGCCTGGCGCTCGTCCGCGCGACGGCCGAGCGCCACGGCGGCAGGCTCGTCGTCGACGGGCCTCGGTTTGCGATCGAGCTCCCCGCTCTCAGGCCGCTCTCAGGCGGTGCGGGCGACACTGCGGATGCAAATCGAAGGAGGGCATCGTGAACATCCTGCGTCGTGCATCCACCACCCGCTTCATCATCGCCGGTGCGCTGATCGTGCTGGCCGCTGGCGCGGCGAGCATGGCGCTCGCCAACCGGTCGGCCGGCCCCATTCCGCCGAAGCGCTCGCTGGCCTCGGCCATCCATCACGCACTCGCGGGCCCGCGGGTGGCGGGCGTCACCGCGCGGATCCGCTTCTCGAACCATCTCCTCGCATCGGGCGTCCTCCCGGACTCCAGCCAGCCGCTGCTCTCGGGTGCGACCGGCCGGCTCTGGGCGACAGGAGGCAAGGCTCGGCTCGAGCTCCAGGCGGATAACGGCGACACCGAGATCGGGTTCGACGGCAAGACGCTGACCGTCTACAACGTCGCGACGAACACGGCGTACACGATGGCGATGCCGAAGCGCTCGGGCGCCGACCACGCCGCTGCTTCTGACCACGGCGTGCCCTCGATCGCGGGCATCCAGCACGCGCTCGACAAGCTGGCAGGTCAAGTGTCGCTCTCCGGCGCCATCGCCGGCGACGTCGCCGGCCAGCCCGCCTACACCGTGCGAGTCTCGCCCAAGCACGACGGCGGCCTGCTCGGCGCGGTCGAGCTCGCCTTCGATGCCAACCACGCCGTGCCGCTTCGGGTTGCCGTCCTGAGCCAGGGCGACCACAGCCCGGTGCTCCAGCTGACGGCCACGGACATCAGCTTCGGAAGCGTGCCGGCGAGCGATCTCGTCGTGCACCTCGCGCCGGGCGCCAAGATCGTCCGCGTGCGCCCGCCGCATGCACCGGCGCACGCCACCGGACATGAGCCCGCGGCGGTGGGTGTCGCGGCGGTCGGCCGGGCCGTTCCGTTCACCCTCACGGCGCCCGCGTCGCTGGTCGGCGTCCCGCGCCAGGACGTGCGGGTGATCGACGGCTCCGGCATGCCGGCCGCGCTCGTGGTCTACGGCCACGGCCTGGGGGCGATCGTCCTCGTCGAGCAGCAGGCCGACGGCCACGACGCCGGGCCGCTGGGCGCGCTTCCGCGCATCTCGGTGAACGGCGTGTCTGGCCATGAGCTCGCGACCGCACTCGGAACCGCGATCCAGTTCGACCGCGGCGGCGTCCGCTACACCCTTGTCGGGTCGCTGCCGCCCGCGGCGGCAGAGGCCGCGGCGCGCGCTCTCGGCTGATGCGGCGTGATCCCCCTCACGACCGCCCAGTCGAGGCGCGCGGGCTCGTCAAGCGCTACGGCGACCTCGCCGCGGTGGACGGCGTCGACCTGACCGTCGAGGCGGGCGACGTCTACGGATACCTCGGGCCGAACGGCGCGGGGAAGACGACGTCCCTTCGGATGCTCCTCGGGCTGATCCGGCCGACCTCAGGCGAGGCCCGGCTCTTCGGCCGCGATCCGCTCGTCTTCGGGCGGCGGGCGCTCGAGGGCGTCGCCGGGTTCGTCGAGGCGCCGCAGTTCTACCCGTATCTGACTGGTCGCAAGAACCTCGAGCTGCTCGCTGCATACGACGGCCACGACGCCAGGCGGCGGATCGACGAGGTGCTCGCGATCGTCGACCTCGCCGACCGGGCCGGCGACCGTGTCGGCGGCTACTCCCACGGCATGCGCCAGCGGCTCGGGATCGCCGCGTCGCTCCTCCGCAGCCCGCGCCTGCTGCTCCTCGACGAGCCGCAGACGGGCCTCGACCCGGCCGGGATGCGCGACATGAAGGCGCTCATCCGCGACCTGTCGTCACAGGGCATCACCGTGCTTCTGTCGAGCCATCAGATGGCCGACGTCGAGGAGCTGTGCAACCGCGTGGCGATCGTCAACCGGGGCCGGATCCTGTACGAGGGCGACGTGACGGGCCTCACGAGGTCGCTGGGGACGTGGTACCGGCTGCGCGCCTCCGACCTCGACGCCGCCCAGCGGGTGGCGGGGGAGTTCGGGCTGGCCGACCTCGCGCGCGAGGACGGCGAGCTCCGCTTCAGTGCAGATGAGGAGCTGCTCGAGCGGTTCATGATCACGCTGGGCCAGCGTCGGATCGGCGTGCGCGCGCTCATCCCGCAGCAGGCCACGCTCGAGCAGCTCTTCTTCCAGCTGACCGAGCAGGACGCCGCGCCGCCCGCGCCGCCGGTGCTCCACGCCGTCGCCGAGGAGGCGGTGTGATGCCGACGTTCCTGACCGCATACCGCTGGGAGGTGCGAAAGCTCGTCTCGCAGAAGCGGACGTACCTCGGCCTGGGCGCGGCGACGGCCGTGCCGCTCATCTTCGTCGCGGCGCTCGCGCTCCAGAGCGGGTCGCCCAACGACGTCGCGTTCGGCCGCTACGTGCGCCACTCGGGCCTTGCCATCCCGCTCGTCCTCCTGCTGTTTGCGTCGGTGTGGCTCTTCCCGCTCGTGACGGCGCTCGTCGCCGGCGACATCATCGCCGCCGAGGATCACAACGGCACGCTGAAGACGATCCTCACCCGGTCGCTCGACCGCGGGCAGATCTTCGCGGGGAAGCTGCTCGCCGCGGCGACCTACGCGGCGCTCGCGCTCGTGCTCATGGGGTCGGTGGCCGTCGTCGCGGGCAGCCTCGAGTCCGGCTTCAACGGCCTCGTCAGCCTCTCCGGGACGCACGTCGCGGCCGGTCACGCGCTGGGCCTGGTCGCCGCGAGCTTCGGCGTCTACATGATCCCCGTGGCCGCCGTGGTGTGCATCGGGCTCCTGCTCTCGGCGCTCACCCGAAACAGCGCCGCGGCGGTCGTCGGCACGCTGATGTTCGCGCTCCTCATGCAGCTCGTCGGCATCCTGCCGGGGCTCTCGGGTACCGACCCGTATCTCCTGACGACCCAGTTCCAGGCGTGGCAGGGGTTCTTCCGCACACCGACCGACTGGGAGCCGATCGTGCGGGCCGTGTGGGTGTGTGCGCTCTACGCGGTGCCGGCGGGCGTCGGCGCCTACCTGGTGTTCGTGCGCCGCGACGTCGCGGGCGGCTGACCTGGAAAAACGGTGCTTGGCACCGATTTTGCATCGGTAGGCTTCGGGGGTGGCTGCCGACCCGCTCCGTGCGTTCTCCCCGCCCGTCGCTGACTGGTTCCGAAGGAGCTTCGAGCGGCCCACGCCGGCCCAGTCCAAGGGCTGGCCGCCCATCGCCGCCGGCAAGCACACGCTGGTGCTGGCGCCGACCGGCTCGGGGAAGACGCTCGCCGCCTTCCTGACCGCCATCGACGGCCTCGTCCGCGACCCGGCCGAGCGCGGCACGCGCGTCCTCTACGTCAGCCCGCTCAAGGCGTTGAACCACGACGTCGAGCGAAACCTGCGCGCGCCGCTCCACGGAATCGAGACGCCGCGCGAGGTGGAGGTCGCCGTGCGAAGCGGCGACACGCCCCAGCGCGAGCGGGCCGCCATGCGCCGCCGTCCGCCCGACATCCTCATCACGACGCCGGAGTCGCTGTATCTGATCCTCACGTCGGCTGCGCGCGAGATGCTGGGCGGCGTCCAGACCGTGATCGTCGACGAGATCCACGCCCTGGCGGCGGGCAAGCGCGGGACGCACCTCGCGCTCTCGCTGGAGCGGCTCGCGCACCTGACCGGCGGCGATCCGCAGCGGATCGGGCTCTCGGCCACCCAGCGGCCGCTCGACGAGATCGCCCGGTTCTTGGGCGGCGACCGGCCCGTCGAGATCGTCGACGCCGGCCATCGAAAGCCGCTGGATCTCGAGGTGGTCGTGCCGGTGCCTGACATGCGCGAGCTGGGTGGCGCCCCGGCGCCCGACGGCGAGCCGCGCCAGTCGATCTGGCCCGCGATCTACCCTCGCCTGCTCGAGCTGGTGCGCTCCCACCGCTCGACCCTCGTCTTCGTGAACAGCCGCCGCGCCGCCGAGCGCGTCGCCCACCGTCTGAACGACCTGGCCGAGGAGGAGATCGCCCGCGCGCACCACGGCTCGATCGCCCGCGAGCAGCGCCTCGAGATCGAGGAGATGCTGAAGACCGGCCGCCTGCCCGCGCTCGTCGCCACGTCGTCGCTCGAGCTCGGCATTGACATGGGCGCGATCGACCTGGTCGTGCAGGTCGAGTCGCCCAAGTCGGTGGCCGCCGGCCTCCAGCGCGTCGGCCGTGCCGGCCACCACGTCGACGCCGCCAGCTCGGGCCGGTTCTTCCCGAAGTACCGGGGCGACCTGCTCGAGACCGCGGTCGTCGTCGGCCGGATGCGCGACGGGGCGATCGAGCACACGCGCGTCCCGCGCCAGCCGCTCGACGTGCTCGCGCAGCAGCTCGTCGCGACGACGGTGATGGACGAGTGGGCCGTTGACGACCTGCACGCCATGGTGACCCGGGCGGCGCCGTACAGCGACCTCAGCCGCTCGCAGCTCGAAGGCGTGCTCGACATGCTCGCAGGCCGCTATCCGTCAGACGAGTTCGCGGAGCTTCGGCCGCGGATCGTGTGGGACCGCGCGGCCGGCATCGTGCGGGGCCGCGACGACGCTCGCCGGCTCGCCGTCACCTCGGGCGGCACGATCCCCGACCGCGGCCTCTACGGCGTCTTCCTGGTCGACTCGGGCGCGAGGGTGGGGGAGCTCGACGAGGAGATGGTCTACGAGGCCCGCTCCGGCGAGGTCTTCCAGCTGGGCGCGACGTCGTGGCGGATCGAGCAGATCACCCGCGACCGCGTGCTCGTCTCGCCGGCGCCGGGCGTGCCGGGGCGCATGCCGTTCTGGAAGGGCGACGGCATCGGACGGCCGTACGAGCTGGGGAGGGCGGTGGGCGAGGCGGCGCGGACGCGCCGGTTCGGAGACCTCGATGAGCTGGCCGCGAGCAACCTCACGACCTATCTCGACGACCAGGAGGCCGCGACGGGCGTCATCCCGTCCGACCGGACGATAGTCGTCGAGCGGTTTCGCGACGAGATCGGCGACTGGCGCGTGTGCGTCCTCTCGCCGTTCGGCGGGCGCGTGCACGCCCCGTGGGCGCTGGCGGTCGAGAAGCGCATGGGCGAGGCGCTCGGGATCGAGGTGGAGTCGCTGTGGGCCGACGACGGCATCGCGATCCGCCTGCCCGACTCCGACACGCCGCCGCCTATCGACCTGATCGCGATCCCGCCGGACGACCTCGACGATCTCCTGATCGACAGGGTCTCCGAGAGCCCGCTCTTCGCGGCCCGGTTCCGCGAGAACGCGGCGCGCGCGCTCCTCATCCCTCGCCGCCGCCCCGGGCAGCGAACGCCGCTCTGGCAGCAGCGGCTGAAGGCTCACGACCTCCAGCAGGTCGCCCAGAAGTACGGCTCGTTCCCCGTCCTGCTCGAGACCTACCGCGAGGTGCTGTCGGACGTCTTCGAGGTGCCGGCGCTGAAGGGCCTCCTGCGCGCGATCGCCGGAGGGGAGGTGCGCTTGGTCGAGGTCGAGTCTGCGGTGCCGTCGCCCTTCGCCTCGTCGCTCCTCTTCGACTACATCGCGACCTACATGTACGAGGGCGACGCGCCGGCTGCCGAGCGGCGCGCCCAGGCGCTCCAGCTCGACCGGGCGCTGCTCGCCGAGCTCCTGCGCACCGACGACCTGCGAGAGCTCCTCGACGGCGATGCGATCCGAAACGTCCAGTCAGAACTCCAGGGCGAGGGGCGCACGCTCGACGCCGACCGCACGCACGACCTCCTGCGCAGGCTGGGCGATCTCTCGCGGGCCGAGCTCACGGCGCGCGGAGCTGCCGACCTCGACGAGCTCGTTGCGGCCCGGCGAGCCGCCTGGGTTCGCATCGCGGGCGCCGAGCGGCTGATCGCCGCCGAGGATGCCGGGCTCTATCGCGACGCGCTCGGCGCGGTGCCTCCGGTCGGCCTTCCCGTGTCGTTCCTGGAGCCGGTCGACGGCGCGCTTCGCCGGCTCGTCAACCGCTACGCCCGTTCGCACGGGCCGTTCACGGCGGAGGAGCTCTCGGCTCGCTGGGGGGTCGATGTGCTGCCGGAGCTGCGCGACCTGGCCGCCGAGGGCGCTGTTCTCGAGGGCGAGTTCCGGCCCGGCGGAGCGGGGACGGAGTGGGTCGCGCCCGACGTGCTTCGCCGCGTCCGCCGGCGGACGCTGGCGGCGGTCAGGAAAGCGGTCGAGCCGGTCGAGGCGGAGGCCCTCGCGCGCTTCCTGCCGGCGTGGCAAGGGATCGGCCGCGACCATGGGCGCGGGATCGACCGCCTGCGCGACGTCGTGGCGCAGCTCCAGGGCATCGCGCTTCCGGTCGAGGCGTGGGAGACCGACGTCCTGCCGCTCCGGGTGCCCGGCTACACGTCGGCGATGCTCGACGAGCTGACGGCCGGCGGCGAGGTCGTCTGGATCGGCGCGGGCCGCGGCCGGGTCGCTCTGCACCCCCGCGGCGACGCGCGCCTGGTGGGGTCAGGTACCGCATCGGAAGTGTCACACCCGATCCTCGACGCCCTGCGCAGCCGGGGAGCGATGTTCTTCTCGGACCTCGCCGCGGCGGTCGAGGAGAGCGAGCGCGAGACGCTGGCCGAGCTTTGGAGCCTGGTCTGGGCGGGGGCCGTCACGAACGATGCCTGGCAGCCGCTCAGAAGCGGCGCCGCGCTTCGGGCGGTCGAGCCGCAGCGGCCCGGGAGGACGGGCCGCCGAGCGCGACCAACCGCCTCGCTCCCCGC
>JBOHBE010000264.1:0-3476 GCA_050698235.1 Gaiellales bacterium | reverse complement strand
CGGACCGAGTTCCAGCCGGCGGTCGCCGCCTGGGTTGCCACCCATCCGCGAACGAACCCGGACGCCCCCAAGACCCCGTTCGCGATGCCGCAGTACAAGGTGGCGCAGGCGACCGAGAGCAAGCGGCTCGACGCCCTGTCAGCTGCGTACTCGGAAAAGGCGTCGCACGCCGATCAGCGCGCCGACAACTACATGCTGGCCGTCGTCCTGTTCGCAACGGCGCTGTTCTTCGCCGGCATCTCGACGAAGCTGCGAGTGGCGCGGCAGCAAGACATCGTCCTCATCCTCGGCTTCGTGATCTTCGTGGGTGCCGTGGTCTGGCTTGCCACGCTGCCGGTGCAACTGACCACGTAGGACGCGCCGGCGCCGCCCCCAACCGGAGGCGACGCCGATTCGAGGCCCGGGGCTACGACGTCGTCACGTGGATGACGACATCGATCAGGCCGTCCGGCCCATTCTGTGTCACGACCTGCCCGCGCGCGTTCTTGTACTTGCCGCTGCCGCCCGTGATCGGCGAGACGAGCAAGCCGGGCACCGAGTCGAAGATCGTCTGCATCGTGATCTGATCTGCCTCGGCGAGATTCGTTCGCGCGTCCGGCGTGAAGACCACGTTCGCGACGCTGCGGTTCTGGTTCGCGGCGTCGACCATCACGTACATGCCGACCTCGGTGCCGACCGCGGCCCGGGTCTTCGGGTTCAGCAGGTCGCCCCGAAGCAGGACGAGATCGCCGTTGCTCGGCCCGGCCGGCGCCCGGTCGAGGACCTGCTGATCCTCGCGCAGGAGGAAGTGAAGCGTCCGCGTGCTCGTGCTGGCGCCCGCGGAGCTGTCGCCGGAGGCCAGCGAGGCTCCGCCCGCCGCGGCGAGCGCGACGATGACGATCGCGAGGATCGCCCAGAGGGCGAGGCGGGATCGAACGCGTGACTGCATGGTGGGCTCCTTCTCTAGGGGGTCGCCTCGACGAAGATCACGCCGAGGTGGTTGTCGGTGACCTCGCCGGTGTCGCTGACGAGGATGTTCGAGACGATCTGTCCGCAGGCGCCGTCGAACTGGCCCGTGCCCCCGGTCACCTCGCTGATGACGCTCGCCTGAGTGAGGTGCGGGTCCGGGCACGGTGCCAGCGGGGCGGCCCCGACCGTCCGGAAGCGAAGCTCGTGGCCGGGGCCGAACGTGATCGTCCCCTCCGAACGCAGCTCGTCGTCCTCCATGACCAGCTCGGACCGGAGCCGAGCCTCGCCGCTGGCGGCGAGTTCGTACCGGCCATGGAGCCTCTCGGCGAGCAGGTTCGTCACGAGCGCGCTCGAGGGTGCTGACAGCTCAGCGACCATCCGCCGTGACGGCGAGCGCGAGGTGCGGCCGCGGAACTGCAGTGCGTAGGTGAGCGGGGCCATCACAACGCGATCGATCGTGCCAGCCCACCTCGGGTGATCGCTTCCGGGGAACCCCCGAACCTGTCCGCGGCGCCTGCGGTACGGTTGGCGCGTGCTCCTGGGGCGCGAGCTCGAGTGCGCGGCGATCGGCCGGCTCCTGGACGAAGCACGAGACGGAGCCAGCGGCGGCCTGCTGCTGCGCGGCGAGCCCGGCATCGGGAAGTCTGCGCTCGTGGGCTACGCGGTCGAGCGAGCGACGGGCATGCTCGTGGTCCGGGCACAGGGCGTCCAGTCGGAGACCGAGGTGGCGTTCGGAGGCCTCCTCGAGGTGACCAGGCCGCTCCTCGCGCGGATCGACGAGCTCCCCGCCCGGCAGGCCGCAGCCCTTCGAGCCGCACTCGCCCTCGACATCGGCCCGCCGCCCGACAGGCTCACGGTCGGGGCGGCGACGCTGAGCCTGCTCGCTGCCGCCGCCGAGGAGACGCCGCTCCTCGTGGCGCTCGACGACGCCCAGTGGCTGGACGCCGAGTCGGCCGAAGCGCTGGGGTTCGCGGTCCGCAGGCTCCACGCCGAGCGGGTCGCCGTCGTGGTTGCGGCTCGGGTCGGTGAGGGCAGAGAGTTCGACCCGGCCGGTCTCGACGAGATCGACCTGCCCGGCCTGTCGCCGGAGGCCGCCGGCGAGCTCCTCGCGGCGAGCGGCGTGGCGGGGGAGGAGGAGGTGGCGCGGTTTCACGCCGCGACCGGCGGGAACCCGCTGGCGCTCCTCGAGCTCCCGCGATGGCTCGGAGGCGTAGACACGGCGGCCACCGGCGCCGTGGAGGAGCCGGTCCGCGTCGGCGAGCAGCTCGAGGCGGCCTTCGCGGCAAGGGCCGAGGTCCTCGGAGCGAGCTCCCGAGCGGCGCTCCTGGTGATCGCGGCCAGCAGCACCGAGGACGCGGCCGCGATCGCCGCCGGGCTCGCCGCGGCCGGACTCTCGACGGATCAGCTTGGACCGGCAGAAGATGCCGGGCTGATCCAGGTCACGATGGCGACGATCCGGTTCCGGCACCCGCTCGTGCGCTCCGCGCTCTACCACGCGGCCGCCCCCTCGGCGCGCCGGGCGGCTCACTCGGCACTCGCCGTGGCCCTCGACGAGCGCGACCCGGAGGCGGCCGCGTGGCACCGCGCCGCCGCAGCGACCGGACCCGACGCGGGCGCGGCTGACGCGCTCGAACAGACCGGTGATCGGAGCACCGACCGCGGGGCGTCGGCGGCCGCGTCGGCCGCGTACGAGGCCTCGGCGCGGCTCTCGGCGGGGGAGCCCGAGCGGCTTCGGCGCCTGTCGCTCGCAGGACGACAGGCCTGGCTGGCGGGGCAGATCGCACGAGCGCGCGGGCTGGTCGACGAGGCGACCGCCGCCTGCGACGACGACGGGTTGCGCGCCGAGCTTCTCTACCTCCGCGGGGAGATCGAGCAGTTCACCGGACAGCCGGCGGTCGCCCACCGGATGCTGCTCGAGGCCGCGGGCCTGGCCGGGCCGCGAGATCCCACCCGCGCCGCGTTGATGCTCGGCGAGGCGGCCGACGCCTGCCTGCATCTGGACGATCAGGCGTACGACGAGACCATCACGGCGTTCGACGCCCTCGTCCTCCCGGCCGGCGGCCTCGGCGAGTTTCGGCGGCAGATGGCCGCCAGCCAGCGCGAGTCGCACCTCGGGTCGGATGCATACGCGGCCCACGCACGCTCGGCCGTCCAGATGGTCGAGCGCGAGGCGATCGAGCTCCGGTCGCCCGTCGATCTCATCTGGGCGGGTCGGGCCCACTGGACCCTCGGTGACTACGGCGCCTGCGTCCGGTTCGGCGAGGCCGCTGTCGCCCGCGCACGGGAGAGCGCGCCGGGACTTCTCCCCGAGGCACTGCGGCTCGTCGCGACCAGCTCGCGCGCCATGGGCAGGTGGAACGCCGCGTCGACAGCGGCGTCAGAGGGCGTCGAGCTCTCGCGGGCGCTCGGGCAGAGGATGATCCACTGCGCCATCGCGGCCCAGCTCGCCGCCATCGCGGCGGCGCGTGGGCAGACGGCAGCCTGCCACGGCCATGCGGAGGAGGCCATCCGTCTTGCGGACGAGCTCG
>JBOHBE010000263.1:0-1589 GCA_050698235.1 Gaiellales bacterium | reverse complement strand
GGCAAGCACCTGCCAGGAAAGAGACGGCGATCGCTGAACTCACCGAGTGGCGAGCCCGGCAGCGCCGCGAGTCGGGAGTCGCGCGATGACGCGACGCGAGCCGTCCGCCGCCATCGCAATGAAGGCGCAGCGCCTCCTCGACCAGCGGCGTGTCCTGATCGATCGGCGCGTCTCCTCGGCGCTCGCCTCCGATCACCCGTCGGCGCTCATCGGCGGCGACACCGCCGTCTGGCGCATCGAGGCGCGGCCCGACGGCGTCTCGTGCAAGTGCCCGCCGGCGCGAATCTCGATCCGGTCTCGTGCTCGCACAAGGTCGCCGCGCAGATCGCCTGGGCGGAGCGGGAAGCCGGCGGATGAGTGAGCAGCTCGTCCTCCACGTCGCCACGCCGGTAGGCGCCGGCTGGGGGCATGACCTGTCCGCCGTGCCACTCGGGATGCGCCTCGATGCCGTGAGAGCGGTGGTCGCGGCGGATCCCGCGTTGCCAGTCGGCGAACGTCTCGCACTCCTCGCCGCAGCACTCTGGCCGCCGACGCGCGGAGAGGCGGACCAGTGAGCGTCGACCGCAACCGGCCCGGCGCCCGGGCACCCGTGACCGCCGCTGGCCGCCGCGCCGTGGAGGCGGAGTTCCTTCGGCTACTGCGCGAGCGCGAGCCTGGGTTCCACTGGGCGATCGTCCGGCCAGTCGAACGGGGCGAGCGGGACGCGCCGGCCACGTCTCGGGAGGTCGTCGGGCGCGTCGCCCGCCCAGAGAACGAGGAGGCGCAAGTCAAGGTCTCTGCCGCGGCGGAGCATGACCGCGTCGACACCGGCGGCGAGAATCCGTCGCTGGTCGGCGGTCGATAGGCTCGGCCAGAGAGCGCGGAGGTCGGCGACCGGCGGGAGCCCGTCGATTGCCGACCCGGCGACCGCATCGTCGTATGCGCGTTGCGCCTCTGCCTGGCGGCGCTGACGAGCGGCGAGCCCGCGGGCGTAGGCGTCGCGGCCGTGCTCGCGGATCGTGACCGTCTCGACGAAATCGGCGACCTCGGCCTCGGCTTCGCCCAGCGCCGCACGGGCCGCCTCGACGTCGCTGCGGTT
The DNA here is from genome assembly GCA_050698235.1 of Gaiellales bacterium. GTDB lineage: Bacteria > Actinomycetota > Thermoleophilia > Gaiellales > JAICJC01 > JAICJC01. Next base: position 511 of record JBOHBE010000263.1, on the reverse strand, counting down.
CGGGACGGGCCGGGCGAGGACGCCGTCCGGGCCGAGCGCGTCGAAGAACGCGGCGACGACGTATGGCTCGACGACGCGGGCGAGGATCGCCGACCGCTTTGAGCAGCGGCCGGCGGCGTGCTCGCCGCGGCATCGGTACTGGCGGAGCTTCTCGCCGCGCGAGATGATCGTGTCCGGCTTCATGACGTAGCGGCATCCGGCGCAGCGGAGCAGGCCCGAGAGCAGCGCGCCGTCGGCGGATCGGAGCGGCGACACGACGCCACGCGCGGCCTGCGCGGCGCGCCACTCGACCGGCGAGACGATCGGCGGATGGGCCGCGTCGTTCGTAAACGGCCCGCTCCGTGCCTGTCCCGTGTAGACAGGGTTCGCGATGACGCTGCTCACCGCGCCGGTCGTCCAGGTCGGCGAGCCGTAGGCCCCGACCACGCCAGATGCTTCAAGGTACTCAGCCAGCTCTTTCCACGACGCGCCGCTCGCGCGGCGACGGAACGCCTCCGCGACGGCGTCGGCG
>JBOHBE010000262.1:0-2157 GCA_050698235.1 Gaiellales bacterium | reverse complement strand
ACGAACGTCGCCTCGGCCTGGCGGAGGTAGAGCGGCCCGGCGACGAAGGTCATCGCCATCACCACCGCGGCGGGCGTGAAGGGCAGCTGGATCCCCAGCGCGTCCAGTTCGGAGCCGAGCATGCCCGTCCTGCCGAATGCGGCGAAGAGCCCAAGGCCGGCGACGGCAGGCGGCAGCACGAGGGGGAGCTCGAACGCGGTCGAGAGGATGGCCTTCCCGCGGAAGTCATGCGTCGCCATCCAGTATGCGACCGGCGTCCCGAAGAGCACCATCGCGCCCAGCGACACCGCCGAGAGCTCGAGCGAGATCCTGAGCGCAGGCCTGGCAAGAGACGAGCTCAGACCGGCGCTCAGATCGCCCTGGCGCAGGATCCCGATCAGCGGCAGCACGAAGAACGCGGTCGCAACGACGACCGCGAAGGCTGTCGCTATGTGGAAGGCGGAGACCCGAAGGCGAGATCGTGAAGCACCGTCTGGCCCTCCGTTCCCGTTACGAGGTCGATCCACTGTTGGGCTGCCTCAGTCTGCTTGGTGCTCGACACGATCCCGATCGGATACACGGCCGTCGCCTCTGCAGACTTGGGGAAGGTGATCTGCTTCACCTTGTCGCCCGCGGAGAGGGCATCCGTGATGTAGACGAACCCGGCGTCGGCCTCGCCCAGCGTGATCTTCGCCAGCACGCTCTTCGCGTCCTGCTCCTTGCTCACGATATTGAGGTCGGACTCCGAGATCCCGAGGTTCGTGAGCACCGTCTCCGTGTAGGCGCCGAGAGGCACCGCCGGGTCGGCGACGACGAGCTTCGCGCCCTTGGTCAGGTCGTTGACCGTCTTGATGCCGGCGGGGTTGCTGGCGGGCACCGCCACGATCAGGGTGTTCGTCGCGAAGTTCGTGGTGTCGCCCAGCAGGTTCTTGCCCTGGAGTTCCTCGGGGTACTTCGGGCTCGCGGCCGCGTACACGTCGGCGGGCACGCCCTGCTCGATCTGCGCCGCCAGCTGGTCGGAGCCTGCGAAGTTGAGCCTCACCGTCCAGCCCGGGTGAGCGGTCTGATACGTCTCCGCGAGCTTCGTGAACGCCTCGGTCAGCGACGCCGCCGCAAACACGTTCAGCGTGCCCCCCTTGGGCGTCGACGCCCCGGACGACCCACCACCGGCCGAGTCGCCGCCACCGCATCCCGCCGCCGCCAGCACGGTGGCGAGCAGGATTCCGAGCATGGTCCTTCTACGCATTGTCAGGGCCTCCCGACCATCACGGACGTCGCTTTCACCGTGGCCACCGCCGGCACTCCCGGCGCCAAACCGAGCTCCTCGACCGCGTCGCGGGTCACGATCGAGACCACCTGGTACGGACCGGCCTGGATCACGACCTGGGCGACGACGCCGGTCACCTCGACCGACTCGACGATCCCCTCGAACCGGTTGCGGGCCGAGAAGGCATCGCCTGCCCGCGTGGGCAGGTGCCCACCCAGGCGCTGGATCTCGTCGACGGACACGAGCCGCCGGCCGCGCCTGTCGCGCTCGGTCTCGAGCCGGCCTTCGCGATCCCACCTGCGAAGGGTGTCGAGGCTCACGCCGAGCGCCTGCGCGGCCTCGCCGATGGGCATGACGCGGGCCATGGGCGCAGGACCCTAACGCATAGGCATTGCATATGCGTTGCCTATCGGCGAGCGCGGTTCGACAGCGTCGTCTACGCTCACCGCGGAGCGCCGGGAAGCCTGGTCGGCAACATGCGATGAGGCGCCTCCCGACCATCCTCGTGGTACTCGTGTTCGCCGGCTCGCTGGCCCTCGCGCTCGGCGCGTCGATCGTCTTCGCCCGCCGCCTCGATCGCCTTGGCAGTCGCTTCGGCTGGCCCGAGGCGATCGTGGGGCTCCTGACCGCCACAGCCGCGGATGCGCCGGAGCTCAGCTCGGCCGTGATCGCCATCGCTGCACGGAAGCAGCGCGGTCGGTGGTCGTCGGCTCCAACCTCTTCAACCTCGCCGCGATGGTCGGCGCGGTCGCGCTCGTCGCACGATCGCCGATCCGGATTGGCCGGCGGGAGCTCGTGCAGGAGGCCGGCGTCGCGCTCGCCGTGACCGGCGCGGCGACGCTGGTGCTCGCCGGCGCCCTACCTGCCTGGATCGGCCTCGCGGCGTGCGGGGTCGCGGCATTCCTCTACAT
>JBOHBE010000261.1:0-4448 GCA_050698235.1 Gaiellales bacterium | reverse complement strand
ACCCAGGGTTCCCCCGCGAGCCCCCTCCTTGAGGGGTGGCGAAGCGTTCGACGCGCTCCGATGAAGAGCGCGATCTTCACCGGAGCCACGACCGCTGTGCACGTTCGAACCCCACCGGATCACGTGGTGGAGCGCCTAACCCGGTGGAGGGCAGGAGACCTGGTCCAGGTGAGGCGCTCCGTGAACCAGATGGACCTGGTCCCGAACGTGCTATGGGGCCTAGCCCCGGTTATTCGCCCACTCGGCCCGGCTCAGCCGGTAGAGCACGTGCCGCTCGACCCTGTGGCCCGGAGGGAGCGCCGGGTGGTCGAAGTCGTCCGCCGGGTCGTGCGTCATCCCTATCCGGCGCATCACGGCCCGCGACGGCTCGTTGGCGACAGCGGTGAACGAGACAATCTCGGCGAGACCCGCGTCGTCGAAGCTGAACCGCAGCGCCTCGCGCGCAGCCTCGGTCGCGTAGCCGCGCCCCCACCACTCCGCCGCCAGCCGCCAGCCCACCTCGACCGCCGGCGTGAAGTGGGCGTCGAACCGGGGTGCGGCCAGGCCGACGAACCCGGTGAACTCGGCCACGCCCGGCACCTCGACCGCCCACAGGCCGAAGCCGTGCTCCGCGAAGTGCGTCTCGATGCGGTCGGCGAAGACGTCGCTGTCGGCGCGCGTCATCGTCCCCGGGAAATGCTCCATCACCCGGGGATCGGCGTTCATCGCCGCGAACGCCGCGCGGTCGGAGGCGCGCCAGCCGCGCATGACGAGGCGCTCGGTGCGAAGCGTGGGCGCGCTCACGCCTGCGCCTCCTCGCCGTAGCGCCAGAACGCCGGGAACACCGCCACGACCGGGAGGATCCCGAGCAGGCAGACGATGCCGCCCGAGACGACAGAGACGCGGGTGCCGGCGAGGCCCGCCACAGTCCCCGACTCGACGTCGCCGAGGCGCGGGCCGCCGGCCACGACCAGGGTGAAGATCGACGACATCCGCCCTCGCATCTCGTCGGGGGTCGCCGTGAGCAGGATCGTCGAGCGGCAGACCGCGCTCACGCTGTCGGCGGAGCCGGCGACGAGCAGGCACGCCGCGGCGACCCAGATGCTGGTGGTCAGGCCGAGGAAGACGATGGCGACAGCCCACACAGCCACCGCGAAGACGACGATACGGCCCAGGCGGCGGACGTGGACGATCCACCCAGTCGAGAAGGCGGCGACCATCGCCCCGGCCGACAGCGCCGCGTAGAGGATCCCGACGCCCTCCGGCCCGGCGTTGTAGACGGTGAGCGCGAGAGCGGGAAAGAGCGCCCGCGGCATCCCGAACGTCATCGCCAGGATGTCGATGGCGAAGCTGCCCATCAGCTCGCCGCTTCGCGACGCGAAGCGAAGGCCGGCGCGGAGCGAGGCGAGGAACGACTCGCCCTGCTCCGCACGTGGCTGCGGATGGGGAGCGATCGCCCGCACCGCCGCCATCATCACCACGAACGTCGCGACGTCGATCCCGTACGCCCAGGTGAGGCCGGCGGTGGCAATGACGATGCCGCCGAGGGCCGGGCCGACGACGCCGGCGACCTGCCAGAGCCCGTAGTTGAACGAGATCGCAGACCGCAGCCGCTCTGGCCCGACGAGCGCAGGGACCATGGCCGCGCGCGTGGGCCGGTCGACCGCCGACGCGCCCGACGCGATCGCGGCGATGACGAAGAGGATCGCGACCGGCGGCGACCCGGCGGCCGCCCCGATGACCAGGCCGAGCGACGTCAGCGCCTGCACGAGCTGCGAGGCGAACAGCAGGCGACGGCGATCCATCCGGTCGGCGAGTGTGCCGCCGAGCAGGGCGACGACGACGAGCGGCACGAGCTCGACGAGCCCGATCAGACCGACCAGGAACGACGATTGGGTGAGGACGAACACCTGGTATGGGAGCGCGACGAGCGTCACCTGGGTGCCAACCCCGGAGATGACCCCGCCGATCGCGAGCAGGCGGAAATCGCGCGAGTCGCGAAGCGCGGTCGTGTCCACGGCGACGCTACGCAGGCGGCGCATCGCCCTGCTGCGGAAGGGAGGCATGCCCTCCGATCGTGGCACAGCCACGCCGCCCGTCGTCGCACCCGCGCCTACCATGGCTCCGTGCCCGCCGACGCACCGCTCCAGCTTGTGTGGTTCAGGCGCGACCTGCGGATCGATGACAACCCGGCGCTCGCGGCGGCAGCCGAGCGCGGGCCGGTCGCCTGCTGCTTCGTGCTCGACCCGCGGATCTTCCGGGGCCCCGGTGCCGCGGGCGTGCGCGTCCGGTTCATGCTCCAGGGGATCGAAGACCTGGACGCGCGGCTGCGCTCGTTCGGCGGCGGCCTGCACCTGCGCCGCGGGACGTCGGAGCGCGAGGTCGCGCGGCTGGCATCGGAGCTCGGCGCCGCGGCCGTCCACGCCTGCGCCGACGACGAGCCGTTCGCCCGAAGGCGTGACGAGCATGCCGCCACCCTGCTCGCAGCGCAGGGGATGGGGCTCACGCTCCACCACGACCAGACCGCCGTCCCCCACCGCGAGCTCCGAACGGCCGCCGGCACACCCTACCGCCGCTACTCCGCCTACGCGCGCGCCGCCCGGAGCCGCCTCGGCGAGCACCCACCTGCCGAGCTCGACCTGCGCGGACGCCTCGTCGCCCCACCGGCCCGAACGGTGCTCCCGGAGCTCGCGGACCTGCGCGTCAAGGCTCCGGCGTCGAACGACCTCGCGGGCGGCGAGACCGCTGCCGTGACGCGCCTCGACCGGTGGGTCGGGCGCGGCCTCGGGGCCTACGCAGACCGGAGGGGCGAGATCGCCGACCCCGACGCCACGTCACGGCTCTCGGCATACCTGAAGCTCGGCATGATCTCCCCGCGGCGGACGGCGGCGGCGGCCGTCGCGGCCGGCGCGAAGACCTGGCTCGCGGAGCTCCTGTGGCGCGACTGGTTCAAGTACCTGCTCCACCACCACCCCGGCCTGGCCGACCGCACGCTTGACCCGGGCCTCGAGCGCCTCGAATGGGCCGACGATGACGATGCGTTCGCGGCCTGGACACGCGGCGAGACCGGCTACGGCCTTGTCGACGCGGGCATGCGCCAGCTCGCGCAGACCGGCGAGCAGCCCAACCGCGTGCGGATGGTGTGTGCGAGCTTCCTGACCAGGGATCTCCATCTCGACTGGCGCCGCGGCGAGCTGTGGTTCCGCGAGCACCTGGTTGACGGCGACCTTTCGGCCAACGCGGGAAACTGGCAGTGGGTGGCCGGCACCGGCATCGACGCCGCGCCGTGGTTTCGCGTCATGAGCCCGCTCCTTCAGGAGCGGCGCTTCGATCCGGACGGCGCCTACGTTGCTCGATGGGCGCCGGATCGCCCTGCGCCCATCGTCGACCACGCCGTCGAGCGCGAGCGCGCTCTCGACCGCTACCGACGGGCGCGGGCGGCGGCGGTCACGCCGCGCTGAGCCGGCCGAGCTCGTCGGCGCCCAGCTCGAGACTCGCCATCGGGAGCAGCTCGGCCAGCTGCTCCGGCGTGCGGGCGCTTGCGATCGGGGCCGTCACGCCGGGCTGGGCGCGGAGCCACGCCAGCGCGACGGCGGCCACCGTCGTCTCGTGCGCGGCGGCCACCTCGTCCAGCACGGCGAGGACGCCCGCCCCGCCATCGTCGAGGTGTTTCCGGGCCGACGATGCGCGAGCGCTCACAACCTCGGGGCCGCCGGGCCGGTACTTACCCGAGAGGAAGCCCGAGGCGAGGGCGTAGTAGGGCATGCACGCGATCCCCTCGGCGACGCACATGTCCTGGAGGTCGCCCTCGTACTCGGAGCGGCTCACGAGGTTGTACTCGGGCTGGAGCGCGACGTAGCGGGCGTGGCCGTCGCGGTCGCTGACGCGCAGCGCCTCGGCCAGACGCTCGGCCGAGTAGTTCGAGGCGGCCACGTGCCGCACCATGCCGGCGCGGACGACCGCATCGAACGCTGCCATCGTCTCGTCGAGCGGCGTCTCCGGATCGTCGGCGTGGGCGTAGTAGAGGTCGATGCGGTCGGTGCCGAGCCGCTCGAGCGACGCGTCGCACCCGGCGCGGATCGTCGCGTCCGCCAGTCCGCGCATCCCCTGGGCCTTTCCGACCTTCGTCGCGATCACCAGCTCGTCGCGGTTCCCGCGCGCGGCCATCCACCGGCCGATGATCCGCTCCGACTGTCCCCGCGGATTGCCCTCGACCCAGTCCCCGTACCCGTCGGCTGTGTCGATGAAGTTGCCGCCCGCCGCCGCGTAGGCGTCGAGCACCGCGAACGACGCGTCCTCATCGGCGGTCCACCCGAAGACGTTCGCCCCGAGGCAAAGCGGCGAGACTCTGAGGCCGGTGGGGCCGAGGGCGATGGTTGGCTGCACGAGCGTCTCCTTCATGGGTCGTCGAACGCGGTTGTCGACAGGTCGACGACGGACGACCCGCCGTCGACGGGCAGCACCGCCCC
>JBOHBE010000260.1:0-2459 GCA_050698235.1 Gaiellales bacterium | reverse complement strand
CGGCCCGGGTGGCGGCGGTGGCGGCGGGGGCGGCGGAGCTCGCCGTCCGCGTCGGCGGCCCGATGCTGCGCCCGAGGCGACCGCGCCTCCGACGAACGAGGCGCCTCCGACGACTGAGGAGACACCGCCCACGCCCGAGGCTGCACCCGAGCCCAAGGCACCCGAGGGGGCCAGCGAGTAGTGCTCCTTCCGAAGCGCACGAAGTACCGCCGCGTCCACCGCGGCCGCCGCGCCGGCCTCTCGAAGGGCGGCACGCGCGTGCAGTTCGGGGAGTACGGCTTGAAATCGCTCGAGGCGGGGTGGGTGACCAACCGCCAGATCGAGGCTGCCCGTATCGCGATGACCCGCAAGATCAAGCGCGGCGGCAAGGTCTGGATCACGATCTTCCCCGACAAGTCGGTGACCCAGAAGCCGGCCGAGACGCGCATGGGGTCGGGCAAGGGCTCGCCCGAGCACTGGGTGGCGGTCGTGAAGCCCGGCCGCGTGATGTTCGAGCTCGCCGGCGTCCCCGAGCCGCTCGCCCGCGAGGCGATCAGGCTCGCCGCCATGAAGCTGCCTGTGAAGGCCAAGTTCGTGTCCCGGGAAGGTGATCTGTTTGAAGGCCAGTGAGATCCGTGAGCTCACCGCGGACGAGCTCGACCGCAAGCTCGACGAGACGCGGCAGGAGCTCTTCAACCTGCGGTTCCAGCACGCGACCGGGGCGCTCGACAACACGGCCGCCCTGGCCCGCGTGAAGCGCGACATCGCGCGGCTCCTGACGCTCGCCAACGAGACGGCCCACGCGGGGCTCGAGGCATGAGCGCAGACACCGCACAGACCGACGCCCCGACGCGGGGCGCACGCAAGGAGCGCCGCGGCGTCGTGGTGTCGGACGCAATGGACAAGACCGTGGTCGTCCGCGTCGACGTCCTGAAGCCCCACCCCAAGTACAAGAAGACGATGCGCCGCTCGATCCGCCTGCACGCTCACGACCCGGAGAACCAGTCCAAGGTCGGCGACGTCGTGCGGATCGTCGAGACGCGGCCGCTCTCCAAGACGAAGCGCTGGCGGGTGGCCGAGATCGTCGAGGTGGCGAAGTGATCCAGGTGGAGACGCGTCTGCGGGTCGCCGACAACACCGGCGCACGCGTGCTCCTCTGCATCCGCATCAAGGGCGGGAGCCGCCGCAGGTATGCGGGGGTCGGAGATATCATCGTCGGCACGGTCAAGCAGGCCACGCCCAACGGCACGGTGCGCAAGGGCGAGGTCGTGACGGCCGTGGTGGTGCGAACGCGCAAGCAGCACCACCGCGACGACGGCACGTACATCGCGTTCGACGAGAACGCCGCCGTCATCATCGACAAGGACAGAAACCCGCGCGGCACGCGCATCTTCGGGCCTGTGGCCCGTGAGCTGCGAGAGCGCAACTTCATGAAGATCGTGTCGCTGGCCCCAGAGGTGTTGTGAACAAGCTCAAGATCAAGAAGGGCGATTCGGTGCAGGTGCTGACCGGCAAGGACGCCGGCAAGCGCGGCACCGTGCTGCGCGTGGTCCCGACCGAGCGCCGCATTGTGGTCGAGAAGCTGAACATGGTGAAGCGCCACACCAAGCCGCGGCCCGCGCCGCGCAGCTCCGGCAGCCAGCAGATCATCCCCGGCGGCGTGCTCGAGCGCGAGGCGCCCCTCCAGATCTCGAACGTCGCCCTGGTCTGCCCCGCGTGCGGGGTGCCGACCCGCGTCGGCTACCGGACGACGGAGGATCACAAGATCCGCGTCTGCCACAAGTGCGGGAAGGACATCGATCGATGAGCGCGACCGAGATCCCCACGCCGCGGCTCAAGGAGCGCTACGAGAGCGAGGTGCGTGACCAGCTGAAGGAGAAGCTCGGGCTCGACACCGTCATGGCCGTCCCGCGGCTCCAGAAGATCACGCTCAACATGGGCGTCGGCGAGGCCAAGCTCAACTCGAAGGCGCTCGACGACGCGGCCGAGGAGCTGGCCACGATCGCCGGCCAGCGGCCCGTCATCACGCGCGCCAAGAACTCGATCGCCGGCTTCAAGATCCGCGAGGGCATGCCCATCGGCTGCAAGGTGACGCTGCGGGGCGACCGCATGTATGAGTTCCTGGATCGGCTGATGACGATCGCGCTGCCCCGAATCCGCGACTTCCGGGGAATCAATCCGGGCTCGTTCGACGGCCGTGGCAACTTCGCCATGGGCGTGCGCGAGCAGGTGATCTTCCCCGAGATCAACTACGACGACGTGTACGAGGTGCGCGGCCTGGACGTCACCATCACCACGACGGCCCCCGACGACGAGCAGGCGCGAGAGCTGCTGCGCGAGCTGGGGATGCCGTTTGCAAGCGAAGGACGAGAGTAGATGGCGAAGGAAGCACTCAGGGTAAAGCAGTCCAGAAAGCCCAAGCACGCCACCCAGCACTACAACCGGTGCGGGCGGTGCGGGCGGCCGCGCGCGTACTTCCG
>JBOHBE010000259.1:0-2454 GCA_050698235.1 Gaiellales bacterium | reverse complement strand
TCGCCGGCCTCATCGAGGCGCATGGCTAGCGCCGTCGCGATCGTCGGCGCCGGGGAGGCCGGGCTAGCGTGCGCGCGTGAGCTCGCGGGCCGAGCGCGCACGGTCGTCATCGACCTGAAGCCCCTGGAGGGGGCTGACCACGAGGCGACGGCGATCCGCTGGGACGGGGCGGTGCTTCTCGCGATGGGGCCGGCCGGGCCGGTCGAGGTCGCAGCCGGCGCGACACGGCCTCGCGCCGGTGCGAAACGTGGACCGCGCGGGGGCGAAGGGCGTCCGCACCGTGTATGCGCAACCGCTCGACGATCCCCGCGCCGAGGACGGAGCGCGGCGTGCCGGAGCGGAAGCTGCGCACGCAGCACTCGCGCTCACCGGCAGCCAGGCTACAATTGGGCCATGGTGCAGCTCACCGAGTTTGCCGCCGAGCGCGTGAAGGTGCTTGCGGCGGCCGATCCGGAGGCCAAGGTCCTCCGCCTCGCGGTCGAGGGCGGCGGCTGTTCCGGCTTCCAGTACGCCATCGGGTTCGACACGGGATCCGAGGACGGCGATCTCGAGATCGACTCGCACGGCGTCCGCGTCGTCATCGATCCGATCAGCCTTCCCTACCTCCAGGGATCGCTCGTCGACTTCAAGGACGGGCTGATGGGCGCGGGGTTCAGCTTCGAGAACCCGAACGTCCAGTCGACCTGCGGCTGCAACTCGTCGTTCCAGGCGAAGCCCGAGGTCGAGGGCCCGTACTCGCCGAAGCCTGACGGCTGCGGCTAGCCGCCCAGGGGTTGAGCGGCGTTCGGCGGGCGGCGGCGTTTCGCCGACGCGGCCAGGACCAGGGCGGCCCCTCCCGCAGCGACACCGCCGGTCCAGAGCAGCTCGGCGCGCAGCGGGTGGAGGCGCTGCCCGACGGGCGCGACCGGGACCCGCTCGCAGATCGACTCGAGGGCCGTCTTCGACCCGACGCATGGAGTGGCGTGCGGCCGGACACTCCACACCGTCGTGCCCGCGACGAGGAGGATGCCTGCCACCACCGCCAGGCAGGTGACGAGCAACGTGCGCCCATGGTGACCCATGCCGCACCGGATCGTACCTGCTAGCGTCGGTCCCGTGGTGGTCTCCGACGAGCAGATCGAGGCGTTCCGGCGCGACGGCGCGGTCTGCATCCGCGGCGCCTTCACATCCGATGAGGTCGCCCTGGTCGAACGGGGGATCGAGCGGAACCTGGCCGATCCGAGCCCGCGGGCGCTCGTCGCCAGCCGCCCGGACGACACCGGCCGCTTCGTCGAGGACTTCTGCAACTGGGATCGGATAGGCGAGTACGAGCGCGTGATCCGCGACTCCGCCGCGGCGAGCATCGCGGGCCGGCTGATGGGCGCCTCGACCGTGCGGCTCTACCACGACCACATGCTGGTCAAGGAGCCGGGCACGCGCCAGCCGACGCCGTGGCATCAGGATCAGCCGTACTACAACGTCGACGGGTCGCAGACGTGCAGCGTCTGGATGCCCGTCGACCCCGTCTCTCGCTCGGCGACGCTCGAGTTCGTGGCCGGCTCGCATCTCGGGACGTGGCTCATGCCGCGGACGTTCATGGACGGGCAGGCGCGCTGGTTCCCGGAGGGGAGCCTGGCCGACCTCCCCGACATCGAGGCCGACCGGCCGGCCTATCCGATCATCGGCTGGGAGCTCGAGCCCGGCGACGCCGTCTTCTTCCACATGCTCGCCCTGCACGCCGCGGGCGGTTCCGACCGCCGCCGGCGGGCGTTCTCGATCCGCTTCCTGGGCGACGACGCCGTCCACGCGCCGCGCGGCTGGAAGACCTCGCCGGAGTTCCCCGGCCTGACCGACGAGCTCGCCGCGGGCGCACCGATGGAGAACCCGCGCTTCCCGGTCGTCTGGCAGGCCTGAAACACCTGTACCCGGTACACATGTTTCACCGCCGACGAGCCCTGACCAGCCGGCCGGTAGCGGTCGTCGGTGCGCTGCTCGCCGTCCTGATCGTCGCGACCCTATGGCTGCGCTCATCGTCCGGGGACGGCGGCGACCTGTTTCTCCGCGACGGCCCCTGATCTCACTATCGACTGCAATCACCGCTCTGCGGACCAGGTCATCGATGCCGGGTCGGTCATCTTCGGCTAGGACGGCCCCGCCGTGAAACACCTGTACCTGGTACAGATGTTTCACCCAAACCGGGAACCGACCGCCGCCGTAGGACGTCCGAGAAGCATGCGAGTCGTCCCCGCACTCGTCGCAGTCCTCATCGCCGCAGGCTGCGGCGGTGGCGGAGTGGCCGGCGGCGAGTCGCCGCACGGATGGGTGGCGGGCGTCGTCTGGGGCGGCAAGCCGGTCTGCCCCGCGCCGACGGGCAAGGACTCGCTGACCTGCCACCCCACGCCGCTTGCGAACGGCGCCTTCGTCGTCTCGAGCGGCAGCACCACCCGCCGCGTCCACGCCGACGCGAAGGGCCGG
>JBOHBE010000258.1:0-2917 GCA_050698235.1 Gaiellales bacterium | reverse complement strand
GCGGCGCCCTCCCCGAACTGGATCCGGACGGGCAGATGAAGCCCGAACGGCTCGATCACGCCGCGGCCGGCTCCGTTGCCTCGCCGACGGCGATCTCGTCGGCTCGACCGCCCGGCACCATCGTGAGCGTGGCGACCACGCCGATCGTGGCGATGATCGCTCCGACCAGGAACGCCGCCGAGTAGCCGTCGACCGCCGCCATCAGCGGCAGTTGCGGCGTCGGGTTGTGGCTGGTGGCGTAGTCGGCCGCCCGCGTGAAGGCGACGGTCGAGAGGATCGCCGTCCCAAGCGCGCCGCCGACCTGCTGCGACGTGTTGATGATGCCCGAGGCGACTCCCGCCTCGGCCGACTCGACCCCGACGAGTGCGGCGATCGTGACGGGCACGAACGAGAAGCCGAGCCCGACGCCGGTCAGGATGAAGCCCGGCGCGAGATCGACCAGATACGACCCGCCGACCGACACCTGGCTGAAGTACACCAGGCCGACGGCGGTGAGGGCCATGCCGGTTGCGAGCACCGTGCGCACGCCGATCTTCGTGACGAGGGCCTGCGACGCGCCGGCCGACACGATGATCACGCTGGACACGAGCAGGTAGCCGATGCCGGTCTTGAGCGCCGAGTAGCCCAGCACCTGCTGCATGTAGAGCGTCAGCAGGAAGAACATCGAGAAGATCGATGCGCCGAGCATGAGCCCGACCACGTTCCCGCCCGCCAGGGAGCGGTTGCGGAAGAGGCGCAGCGGCATGAGCGGAGCGTGTGCCCGCCGCTCGGTTGCGACGAACCCGGCCAGGAGAATGGCCGATCCGACGAACATGGCGATCGTGCGCGGCGACGTCCACGAGTGGTCGACGGTCTGCACCAGCGCGTACACGAGCAGTGAGAGGCCGCTCGTCACGAGCGCCGCTCCGAGCAGGTCGAACGACCGCCGGCCCTGCTCCACCCGGCTCTCGCGCAGGATGCGCGGAGCGAGGGCGATCGCTGCCAGGCCAACGGGGACGTTGATGTAGAAGATCCACGACCAGTTGAGCTGGTCGGTCAGGATCCCGCCGAGAAGGACGCCCGCGGCGCCTCCCGTACCGGCGACGGCGCCCCAGATACCGAGGGCCTTGTTGCGCTCAGCGCCCTCTTCGAAGGTCGTCGTCAGGATCGAGAGCGCGGCCGGCGAGATGATCGCCGCGCCGACTCCCTGGATCGCCCGTGCGGCGATGAGCGTCGCCTCGGACGTGGCCAGACCGCAGACGAGCGACGCTGCGGAGAAGAGCGCGAGGCCGGCGATGAACATCCGCCGCCGGCCGAGCAGGTCGGCTGTGCGGCCGCCCAGCATGAGCAGGCCGCCGAAGGTCAGCGTGTACGCGTTGATGACCCACGAAAGGCTGGTCTCGTCGAAGCTGAGAGCGGTCTTGATCGTGGGAAGCGCCACGTTGACGATGGCGATGTCGAGCACCACCATGAACTGGACCGCGCAGAGGAGGAGAAGTGCGAGCCCCTTGCGGTCTTGAGTGTGTGGCATGAGGGTGAATCTCCCAACGGTTGTTTCGATACAGATCTGTGGTGTATCATAATATGCCGAGGATGGCAATCACCGAACCGTCACCATCGGGCCGGCCGCCCGGCAGGCCCCGAAATGAGATGGCCGACCGCGAGATCATCGCGGCGACGCTGCGCCTGCTGAGCCGCGAGGGCTACGACGGCACGTCGATCGAGGCAGTGGCCGCCGAGGCAGGCGTGACGCGGGCGACGGTGTATCGCCGGTATCCGGCGAAGGCCGACATGGTGACCGCCGCGGTCTGCGCGATGGCCGAGGCCAAGGAGCCGGGCGAGTGCCCCGACCCGCGGACGGCGCTGATCCAGCTCTTGCGCGGGTTCCACGAGTGCGTCGGGCCGAACGACGGCCTGGGGATAGCCGCGTCGCTCTATCTCCAGCGGCACGAGCATCCCGAGATGCTCGAGTCGTTTCGTGAGCGCGTGATCCACCCCACGCGCCGCCAGATGGAGGCGGTGCTGAAGCTGGCGCGCGACCAGGGCCAGATCCCCGCGGATTCCGACCCCGAGACCATGATCGAGATGCTGATCGGGTCGTACCTCTACCGGACGCTCTCGGGCCGGCCGATCCCGAAGAACTGGCCCGAGCGGATGGTCGCCGCGATCTGGCCGGCCGTCACCGTCTGACCCGCACGGCCGGTTGCGATCCGGTGCTCCCGGGCATGGAGGGGCGGTGAGCGAGGGGGGAGGGCCCGCATCCAGCAGTCGTGCGGCCGCGGCGTACGCCCGGCTGGTTGTCGCGCTGCGCTGGCCGATCCTTATCGCGTGGGTGGCGGGGGCGGTCTACGTCGCACTGAACGTCGCGGCGCCGGCCTCCGGGCCGGGGGATCTCATCTCCCTGGTGCCCAAGGATGCGCCTGCGCTCGCCGCCTCGCGTAGGGCGGCGGAGGCGTTCGACGTGCCGTTCGGAGCAGAGGTGTCTGTTGTCGTGCGCGACCCGAACGGGCTGTCCGTGCAGGAGCAGCGGCGCGCGGTGGGGCAGGCGCTCGCGATCGACCGGCCCTCCGACGGGAGCGACCCGCCGTTCCTGGTGCTCCCGGTCACGAACACGGGGGGCGCGGTGCCCGGGTCGCGGGAGTCCTCGACGGCAGTGATCAGTTACTTTCAATTTCCGCCGGCGACGTCGCTCTCCGGCCGCATGGAGGCCGTCGGCCGGTACATGGCCGACGCCCGCCGCGAAGGCGCGCCGGTGGTGGGCCGGACCGGGATCCTGCCTGCGCAGCTGCATGAGGGGACGATCGTCGAGGATGCGCTGCCCTGGGTCGAGGCGGCGACGATCCTCATGGTTGCGCTCGTCGTCGGGCTCAAGTTCCGGTCGTTCGGGGCGCCGGCCATGACGCTCGGCACCGTCGGCATCGCCTACCTCATGGCGCTG
>JBOHBE010000257.1:0-2482 GCA_050698235.1 Gaiellales bacterium | reverse complement strand
GGCCAACTGGAAGATCCTGATCGAGAACTACAACGAGTGCCTGCACTGCCCGACGGTGCATCCCGAGCTGGTCGCCGTCATCCCCGGGTTCCGCCACGGCTCGGTGTACGACGCGCGCCGCCCGGAGGGCGGCATGGCGATCGTCGACGGCGGCAACAGCTTCACCCGCACCGGGCGCTCGAGCCTGCCCGTGCTGCCCGGCCTGAGCGCCCACGACGAGGTGTCGCTCTACGGGTGTGCCGTCTACCCCAACATGTTCATCGACGTGACCGGCACCGGGGCCATCTCGACCGTCCTCCTCCCCCGCGACGCCGGCCACACGACCGTTGTGGCGGAGTACCTCTTCCGCCCGGAGGTGATCGCCGAGGACGGATTCGACCCGTCGGAGATCGTCGACTTCACCGAGCTCGTGGCACACCAGGACTACGTCGTCTGCGAGCGGGTGCAGCGCGGAGTCAGCTCGCGCGCGTTCACCCACGGCGTGCTCGCCGAGAAGGACGGGCTGCTCGAGAGCTTCAACGCCCGCTACCTGGCCCAGCGCGGGCCGGTCGACTGACCCGTCCGGCGGGCTGAGCGCACCTACTGCTGGTAGTGCTCCACGGTGTCGGCGCTGCGCGCCTGCGCCTCGTCCGGGTCGAGGCCGAACTCGCGCCGGGCGCGGCGCTGGCGCAGGAGGTCCCAGCAGCGGTCGAGCGCGACGCCGACCTCGTCCAGCCGAACACGGTCGCCCGGCTCGAAGTCGCCGCTGCCCTCCTTGTCGTACAGGCGATGCTCCTCGGCGACGAGCTCGTCGATCCGGGTCAAGATCTCGCTGTCGTTCATGGTCGTGGCTCCTCCGTCGGGGTCTCGAGCCGCATCCTAGGGCCGCTCGGGCCGCGCCTCGCGCCCCGACCGTCGAAACGCGATGCCCGACAGCGTCTCCAGCACGACCCGCTGCGCCGCCATCGCGGTGATGCCGGCCAGGTCGTAGGGCGGCGACACCTCGACGATGTCCATCGAGCACAGGTCGAGCTCCGAGGCGACCGTGCGCACCGCCCACAGGAGCTCGCGCGTCATGAGCCCGCCTGGCTCGGCCGTTCCCGTGCCGGGGGCGAACGCCGGATCGAGCACGTCGATGTCGACCGTCAGGTACGTCCGCGGCGCGCGGGCGCCGGCGTGCTCGATCGCATCGCGCACGACCGGGCCGATGCCGCGCTCGATGATCTCGCCGGCGGTGTGCCAGCGGAACCCCGCCTCGCGCATCCACCGGAACTCCTCGGGGAACGGCCAGGCCCCGCGCAGCCCGATCTGCACGATGTTGTGCCCGTGGAGGTGGCCGTCGCGAACGGCCTGGTAGAACGGCACGCCGTGGGGCGCCTCGCGCTCGTCGCTTCCCGTGTCGGCGTGGGTGTCGAAGTGCACCACCGAGAAGCCGTCGCTCCCGTGGTGTGTGGCGAGCGCCTCGAGCACCGGGGTCGACAGCGAGTGGTCGCCGCCGAGGACGACCGGGATGGCCCCCGCGCTGAGGATGTCGGTCACGCCCTGGCGCAGCGCCGCGTGCGACCAGGCGAGATCGGACGGGCGGACGTCGACGTCGCCGTAGTCGACGATGTCGAGCTCCTCGTACGGGTCGATGCCAAGCTCCATGTGCGGCCGGGCGATCGGAAAGGCCACATCCTCGGCGGTGCGGATCGCGCGCGGTCCGAAGCGCGTGCCCGGCCTGTACGTCACGCCCTCGTCGAACGGTGCGCCCACGATCGCCACGTCGGCTCCCTCGAGCCCGGCGGCGTCGAGGACGAGCGGCACCCGCCCGAACGTCAGCCCCACGCCCGAATACCCGGCTTCGTCGAGGCGGTTGGGCTGCATACGGCGCGGGTCGCTCATGCCGCGGGCGATCATATGCCCCACGATGGGATCGGAGTACATCCTCGACACGGACGTGGTGCGGGCATTCGTGGCCGACGTCAGGGCCGCGATCGCCGAGGCGACCTCGCCCGAGACCGCCTGCGAGGTGATCCGGCCGCGATTCGCCGAGCTTCTGGCCGACCCCGACTGGCTCCCCGCCGAGTACCAGGCCGACGCGCCCGAGAGCGGCATGGGCGGTGGCATCGGCCAGTGGCTCCTCTACCACGCCGAGGACGGGTCGCTGTCGCTGTTCTCGCTCGTCGTCCCGTCCGGATCGCAGACGCCGATCCACGACCACCTCGCCTGGGGCCTCGTCGGCCTCTACCGCGGGAGCCAGGACGAGGAGATCTACGCGGAGCACGACGGCGGGCTCGAGCTGAGCGAGCGGCGATCGCTCGAGCAGGGCGACTTCTACGCCCTGCTTCCGCCCCGCGACGACATCCACCGCGTCCGCACGACGTCCGCCGAGACGTCGGTCTCGATCCACCTCCTGACGAACGACACCGGCTGCGTGTGGCGCCACGCCTACGACGCGGAGTCCGGCGAGGCGCGGCCGTTCCGGTCGGGCTACGTGAACGCACCCTGCGACGACGAGGGC
>JBOHBE010000256.1:0-1602 GCA_050698235.1 Gaiellales bacterium | reverse complement strand
GACCTCCTCGACGATCACGCCGAGTCCGGCGCGTGCCATGGCCGCCACCCCTTCGTACCAGGCCGACTCGACCGGCCCCCACGCCGGGTCGACGACCACCGCTCCGTCGCTGCCGTAGCGAAGGAGCGGCGTTCTGCCGGGGAGCGGCGGCGCGTCGCCGACCAGCGACGGCGCCAGAGCTCCGAGGAGCTCGTCGACCCCCAGGGTGACCCAGGGCTCGTCGAGCAGCTCCTGGAGGCAGCGGGCGATCGAGGACTTGCCCGAGCTTGACCCGCCGTTCAGGACGATCACTTCCGCCGCCACGGCCGACACAGTAGCGTCGGCTCGCGAGTGCTCGTGGGCCGTGCGGGGTAGAGCACCGGGGTGGACGTCTCGCACTGCACGGCGCTGGTCACCGGAGGTGCGGGAGGCATCGGTTCCGCGATCGCGGCCGACCTCCAGGCCCGCGGCGCACGCGTCGTCGTCGCCGATCGTGCCGGCGCCGACATCACGGCCGATCTGAGCCGCCCCGGCAGCGCCCGCCGGATCGTGGCCGAGGCCGTAGAGCAGCTCGGCGGGCTCGATCTGCTGGTCAACAACGCCGGCGGGTATTCCATGCCGGCGTACCCGGCCAACGACGACTGGCGAGCGACGCTCGAGCTCAACCTCCTCACCATGATGGAGGCGATCAAGGAAGCCCTTCCGTCGCTGGCGCACCGACCCGGATGCGTCGTCAACATCGCGTCGTCGGCGGGACACGGATCGGATGCGTATCGGGGCGTGGAGTATGCCGTTGCGAAGGCGGGGGTCATCCGGCTCACAACGGCGCTCGGCATCGTGAACGGCGTCCGCGTCAACTGCGTATCGCCTCACACGGTTGCGACGACGGCGGTGTTGCGGGCGCTCGAAACCCGCACACTCGAAGAGCTCGCGCCGCCGCCGGCGACGGTGCTGCGGGTCGCCGAGGTCGTCGCGGGTGTGAGGCGACTCGTCGGAGACGACGCGATCGCCGGCCGTGTGCTGGTGCTCTGCGGCGGCGAGCCCCCGCGCTTTCTGTAGCCGGACGACCGGGGTCAGTCCGGGTACTCGTCCTTGCGGTGGGTGCTCGGGTCGACCGGCCCGGGCTTCGGCGTCCGCTCCTCCAGGAAGGCGAAGTAGGGGGCGACGAACGGGTCGGGCGCCGACACGGTGTAGGTGTGGTAAACGGTGCCGTTCTCGCGCGCGAAGGCGATCCAGCTCGGGCTCTCGCGCAGCCCGTCCTTCAGCTCGGCCCCGATCTGACCCGACCACTCCTCGAGCCAGCCGGGCGGGTCGTCGATCATCCCCTTCACCTCGGGGACCTGCTGCGCCTGCTCCTCGGTCAGCGCGAGGCCGAAGTCGAACGCGAAGTCGCTGTCGTAGGTCGAGACGTAGGGGAACTGCCAGCCCATCCGCTGCTTGTACGCGGCGAGGCGCTCGATGGGCGCCCGCGAGAAGCAAAGCAGCGTCACGTCGCGGTGGTTCAGGTGGACGAGCGAGCCGTCGAGCCCGTCGGCCAGGCTCGTGCAGCCCGGACAGGCGCCGAGCGTGTAGTCGGGCCCGAACATCACGTTGTAGGCGAGGAGCTGTGAGCGGCCGTCGAAG
>JBOHBE010000255.1:0-2528 GCA_050698235.1 Gaiellales bacterium | reverse complement strand
ACGATCTTGTAGATCGTGCCGCCGAGCGACACGACGTAGAGCTCGCCGTTCGAGCCCTGGCCGAACGACGAGATGCTGCTCGCGTGGAAGCTCATGTTGGTGAGCCTCGGCCGTCCGCCGCCCGACGGGATCTTCCAGATCCGCCCCGAGCAGAAGTCGGCGTAGAGGTACGCGCCCTGGAGGCGCGGGATGGCTGCGCCGCGGTACACGTAGCCGCCGGTAATCGAGCAGTTGTCGGCGCCGGAGACGACGTGGCGGTAGATGGCGACCGGGAAACGGAGCATCGCCCGGTTGATCGGCTGGGTCTTGAACACGCTCTGCCCCTCGTAGAAGCTCCAGCCGAAGTTGGTGCCGGCGGCCGCGCCGGGACGGAGGTGGTCGACCTCCTCGAACGTGTCCTGGCCGACGTCGCCGATCCACATGGCGCCGGTCGAGCGATCGAACGAGAACCGCCACGGGTTCCGCAGGCCGTAGGCGTACATCGCGGCGTGCGGGTGGGGCTTGCGCGGGTCGATCCGAAGGATGGTCGAGAGCGGGCCCTTGCTCTGTCCGTGGAAGCCCGGGTCGCCTGCCGACCCGCCGTCGCCGAGGGAGATGTAGAGCAGCCCTTCGGGGCCCGTCTGGAGCTGGCCGCCGTTGTGGTTGTCGAACGGCTGGCCGACCTTGAGCAGGACGCGCTTGGTCGCGAGGTTAACTCGCTTTCGGTTGCCCGGGAACGTCCTGTACTGCACGACGCGCGTGTCGCCGTTCAGGTTCGTGAAGTCGACGTACACGCGGTGGTTTCGGTCGAAGTGGGGCGCGAACGCCATCGACAGGAGGCCCTGCTCGTCGCCGAGGCTCGTCACGTGCGAGGAGATGTCGAGGAACGGGCGAGACAGGAGCCGGCCGCCGTGCCGGACGCGGATCACGCCGCGGCGGAGCACCACGTACAGGTTGCCGCCGTGCCCGGTCACGTACGTCGGCTGGTCGAGCCCTGACATGACCGGGTGCAGCCGCGCGGCCTCGGCCGAGGGCGCCGAGAGCGCCGCCGCAGCCGCCAACGCACCCACCAGGATCCCCACCCGTCTCACCACGGGCCGCATGCTACCCCGCCCTGGTACGGTTTCTGTCATGGCCGCCACAGCCATCGCGTCGCGGGTCGAGTCGCTGGTGGGCGATCTCGGCGCGGTGCGCGCGCCCCGTGGCACCGAGCGCGAGTGCAAGGGCTGGCATCAGGAGGCGGCCCTCAGGATGCTCTGCAACAACCTCGATCCCGAGGTGGCCGAGGACCCGGAGCGGCTCGTCGTCTACGGCGGGTCGGGGCGGGCCGCGCGGAGCCACGAGGCGCTGAAGGCGATCGTCGCGACGCTCCTTCGGCTCGAGGACGACGAGACGCTGCTCGTCCAGAGCGGGAAGCCGGTCGCCGTGTTCCGAACCCACGCCGGCGCCCCTCGAGTCATTCTCGCCAACTCGCTCCTCGTGCCACGGTTTGCGACCTGGGACGAGTTCCGCCGGCTCGAGGCCGAGGGGCTCACGATGTTCGGCCAGATGACGGCCGGATCGTGGATCTACATCGGCACGCAGGGGATCCTCCAGGGGACATACCAGACGTTCGCCGCCGCCGGTGAGACCCACTGGGGCTCGCCCGACCTCGCGGGGCACACCGTCCTCACGGCCGGCCTCGGCGGGATGGGCGGCGCGCAACCGCTGGCCGCGTCGCTCTGCGGGGCGACCAGCTTGAACGTCGAGGTCGACCCGCATCGGATCGAGCGCCGCCTCGAGACGCGCTACCTCGACGAGGTCGCCGACGACCTGGACGACGCCGTCGACCGGGTGCGGCGGTACGCCGCCGACGGGCAGGGCGTGTCGATCGGGATCCTCGGGAACGCCGCCGACGTGTTCGCCGAGATCGCCGCCCGCGGCATCCAGTTCGATCTCGTGACCGACCAGACCTCGGCCCACGACATGCTGAACGGCTATGTGCCGTCGGGCATGGAGCTCGCCGACGCGCTCGCGCTCCGCTCCTCCGACCCCGACGAGTACGTCCGCCGCGCACGCGAGACGGCCGTCCGGCACGTCCAGGCGATGCTCGACCTGAAGGACGCCGGGAGCCACGTCTTCGACTACGGCAACAACCTGCGCACCGAGGCCCGGGATGCCGGCCTCGAGCATGCGTTCGACTTTCCGGGCTTCGTCCCGGCGTACGTCCGGCCGCTGTTCTGCCGGGGCGCGGGCCCGTTCCGGTGGGCGGCGCTCTCGGGCGACCCGGCCGACATCCATCGCATCGACGCGGCGCTGCTCGAGGCGTTCCCCGACGACGTGCTCCTCCAGCGGTGGCTGCGGATGGCGCCCGACCGGATCGCCTTCCAGGGGCTGCCGGCCCGGATCTGCTGGCTCGGCTACGGCGACCGGGCGCGGGCGGGGCTGCTCTTCAACGACCTCGTGCGCCGCGGAGAGGTCTCGGCGCCGATCGCGATCGGCCGTGACCACCTCGACACGGGGTCGGTCGCCTCGCCGTTCCGCGAGACCGAGGCGATGAAGGACGGCTC
>JBOHBE010000254.1:0-8604 GCA_050698235.1 Gaiellales bacterium | reverse complement strand
CCATAGGGCACGCCGTCCGGCGCTTCAATTGGATCATTGGACCGGCAGCCCGGACAGGATGTCCTCGATTGCGATGAGCCGGGCGACGTACGAGCGCACCTGCCCCCCGAGCTCCCCGCTTGCGCGGAACAGGACCTGGTTGCCTTCGGCCCGGCGGACCTTGAGCATCTGCGCGTGCTCGGCGTCGAGGATCCCACGGGGCAGCGCCACCTCGACCATGCTCCCGAGCCACGAGGCGTAGAGCGCCACCTCCTGCACACGCGGGTCATCTCCGGCGGCTGGAAACGGAACGTGGGTGTGCTCGTCCCACAAACGGCGCAACCGCACCACCTCTGGGCTGAGGGCTCTCAATCCCCTGCTTTCAGTCGCGCGATGACGGCGTCCGCCACCTGGCTGGTGCCGACGGCGGTGGCATCATCGCGCCGCTCCTTGAGGTCGTATGTGACGCTCTTGCCTTCGGCGATCACGCCCGCGATCGCCTCCTCCAGCACGCCGGCAGCAGCTGCCTCGCCGAGGTGTCGGAGCATGAGGACGCCCGAAAGCATCACGGCCATGGGATTGACCTTATTGAGGCCCCTGTACTTCGGCGCGCTGCCATGGGTCGCCTCGAACACCGCGCCGTTGGTCCCGATGTTAGCCCCCGGCGCAAGCCCGAGGCCGCCGATCATCCCGGCGCCCAAGTCGGAGATGATGTCTCCGTAAAGGTTCGGGCAGCACAGGATGTCGTACTCCTTTGGCCGGAGCACCAATTGCATGCACATGTTGTCGACGATCCTGTCCTCGAACTCGACGTCGGAGTTCTCGGCTGCGACCTGGCGCGACACCTCGAGCCAGAGGCCGTCGGTGTGCTTCATGATGTTGGCCTTGTGCACCGAGGTCACCTTGCGCCGGCCGGTGCCGCGGGCGTAGTCGAAGGCGAACTGCACGACGCGGCGCGTGCCCGCCTCGGAGATGGGCTTGATCGAGATCCCGGCGTCGTCGCGCAGGCGCACGCCCGCTGCCCGCTCGATCGCCGCCGCGACCTGGAGCGCGCCGTCGGAGCCGCGCTCGAACTCGATGCCGGCGTACAGATCCTCGGTGTTCTCGCGCACGATCACGAGATCGACCCTGCTGTCGGCGTAGCGGGTGCGCACGCCGGGATAGAGCTTGCACGGCCGCACCTGCGCGTACATGTCGAGCGACTTGCGAAGCCCGACGTTCACCGACCGGAAGCCCGCGCCCACCGGCGTCGTGATCGGGCCCTTGATCGCGGTCCCGTTCCGGCGGATGGAGTCGATCACACCGTCGGGCAGCGGGTTCCCGCCGTGCCGGTCCATGACGTCGGCTCCGGCCTCCTGGACGTCCCACTGGAACGCCACGCCGGTGGCCTCGAGCACGCGCCGGGTCGCCTCGGCGATCTCCGGCCCGGTGCCGTCTCCGGGTATCAGGGTTACAGCGTGGGACACCGGAGCGGAGCGTACAAGAGAGTACGGGCCAGACGACTGGTTCCCCATCCCGCACGCCCCTGGACGTCCGTTTGGCGGTGTGGGTGCGGCTCGTGGCGGGGCTGCGACTGCGAACCGTCGCCTCGCGGCGTCCTCGGTCGCACCGATATCCCCGGTATCGGCGCTCCCTGCGTCCTTGCGACGCTCGGTTCTCGTCGCCCAGACGTCGCGGGGATGGAGAACCAATCATCTAGGATCCCACCATGGCCGACAAGGGCGGACTCGAAGGCGTCGTCGTCGCCCGCAGCAGGCTGTGCTCGATCGACGGTCAGAAGGGCATCCTCGTCTACGGCGGGTACGACGTCGGCGACCTCGCAGAGCACTCCTCCTACGAGGAGGTCTGCTTCCTCACGCTGTACGGCGAGCTGCCGTCCAAGGAGCAGTTCGACAGCTTCCTCGCCGACCTCTCCGAGCACCGCGAGCTCTCCGAGGAGACCGCCCAGGTGGTCGACATGCTGGCGAGCCACGCGGCGCCGATGGAGATGCTGCGAACCGCGGTGTCGTCCGACAGCTTCGACGATCCCGACAAGGACTCGAACGACCCCGACGCGAACCGCCGGAAGGCCACGCGCCTCATCGCCAAGATGCCGACGATGGTCGCGCGGTACGCGCGTCGCCGGGCCGGGGTGGAGCCGATCCC
Organism: Gaiellales bacterium; assembly: GCA_050698235.1. Taxonomy (GTDB): domain Bacteria; phylum Actinomycetota; class Thermoleophilia; order Gaiellales; family JAICJC01; genus JAICJC01. Next base: position 6,480 of record JBOHBE010000254.1, on the reverse strand, counting down.
GCCCGACCCCGCGCTCGGGCACGCGGCGAACTTCCTCCACATGCTGACCGGCGAGCGGCCGTCGCCGGCGGCGGCCAAGACGTTCGACGTCGCGCTGATCCTGCACGCCGACCACGAGATGAATGCCTCGACCTTCACCGCCCGGGTGATCGCATCGACGCTGTCCGACATGCACTCCGCGATCACCGGCGCGATCGGCGCGCTCAAGGGCCCGCTCCACGGCGGCGCCAACGAGCAGGTCATGCACCTGCTCGAGGCCATCCCTGACGGAGCATCGGTCGAGGACGAGATCCACGGCCGGCTCGAGCGCAAGGAGCGGATCATGGGCTTCGGGCACCGCGTCTACAAGACCTGGGACCCGCGCGCCGTGATCCTGAAGCGGTTCTCGCGCTCGCTCGCGGACGAGTCGTCGGAGCCGCGCTGGTTCGAGATGTCGGAGGCGATCGAGAAGACCGTGGTCAGCGAGAAGGGCCTCTACCCGAACGTCGACTTCTACTCGGCGTCGACCTACCACTACCTCGGGATCGACACCGGCCTCTTCACGCCCATCTTCGCGATGAGCCGGGTCGTCGGCTGGGCGGCCCACGTGATCGAGCAGCACTCGGACAACCGCCTGATCCGCCCGAGCTCCGAGTACGTCGGGCCGAGCCCGCGGACGTACGAGCCGATCGAGCGCCGCTCCCAGGCGGCATGAGCGCCGACGCGGCGTTCCTCGACGCGTTCGACTCCGGCCACCCCGAGGGCGGCGTGTTCGGGCACCGCGAGCACCTCCGCCTGGCCTGGATCCTGATCTGCCGCCACGGCCTGGATGCGGCGACGCCCGAGATCGAGCGCCGGCTGCGGCACCTGGCCGCCGCGCACGGGATGCCGGAGCGATACAACCGCACGCTGACCCGGTTCTGGGTGCGGCTGGTCGCGCACGTGTCGGAGCGGCGGCCGGCGGCGACGTTCGCCGAGTTCCTCGACGCGGAGCCGTGGCTGCTCGAGCCGGGCCTGGCCCGGCGGCACTACTCGGCGGAGCTGCTCTCGAGCGGCGAGGCCAGGGCGGCGTGGGTCGACCCTGATCTCATCGCGATGCCCGCGTGAGCCGCATCATCTGACCGCGGGCGTGCTCGAAGCCGACCGCCCGGTAGGCGCGAATGGCGGGCGTGTTGCGCGGGTCGACCTCGAGCGTGATCTCGTCGACGCCGAGCCGGTCGAACGCGTAGCGGCAGAGGAGCGCGGTCGCCTCGCGTCCCTGGCCGGAGCCGCGGTGCTCGGCCTCGCCGATCAGGATCGAGAAGCGCGCGCGACGCCGGCCCAGGAGCTGAAGCCGGGCGTTCCCGATCACCGTGCGGCCGCCCTGTTCCTCGATCCCGACCGCCAGCATCCGCGGGTCGGCCGATGCCCGCCGGCCCCACGTCCGCAGCTCGGCCTCGTTCGCCGGCGCCGGCGGCGGGCCGCGGCGGCCGTAGAGGTACCTCGTCGTGTCGGGGTCGCGCAGCCAGCGCGCCCAGGCTCGGGCGTCGGCAGCGTCGAGAGGCACGAGCGCAACGAGCGTGCCCTCGATCCTCTCGCCGACCGTCACGCCGCGAGCATACCGGCCGTGGTCAGGCGGTCTTTCGCCTCGATGCTGTCGCCTTTGCGCGCGACCGCGTGGCCTTGGCACCGGCGCTCTTGGCCTTCGCGCTCGAGCTCTTGGTCTCGCGCGCTTGGTCGAGCGACGCGGTGAGCGCGGCCATCAGATCGGGCGGCTTCTCCTCGGTCGCCGCAGCCTTGGGCTTGGTCGTCTTGCCCTGCCGCTTGCGCTCGATCACCTCGAGCAGGCGCTCGCGGTAGGTGTCCTGGTACTTGGAGACGTCGAACTCGGCCGTGTAGGCGCCGATCAGGTCGCGGGCCATCTCGAGCTGCTTCTTGTCGACCTTGGCGGCCGACGGCGCGATGCCCTCCGACGACCGCACCTCGTCGTCGAAGAACATCCGCTCGAGCGTGATCACGCCGTCGCGGACGCGCAGGCACGCCAGGTTCTCGCGGTCCGACCGCACGTACGTGGCGACCGCGGCCAGGCCCGACTCCGCCATCGCCTCGGCGAGGAGCGCGTAGATCGCCTCGCCGGCCCCCTCCTCGGGGCCCAGGTAGTACGTCCGCTCGAAGTAGATCGGGTCGATCTGATCGGCGGGCACGAAGTCGTGGATCGTGATCGAGTGGCCGCCCTCGACCCGGGCGGCGTCAAAGTCCTCGTCGGTCAGGGTGACGAACTCGCCCTTCGAGACCTCGTACGCCTTCACGATCTCGTCGGACGGGACCTCCTTGCCGTCGACCTTGCAGGTCTTGACGTAGCCGATCCGGCCGTTGTCCGGCTCGTGGATGAGGTTGAAGCGAAGGTCCTTCTCGCTGATCGCCGTGTACATCCGGACGGGCGCGTTCACGAGCCCGAAGGAGATGGATCCGGTCCAGACGGCACGGGGTGTGTTGGCAGCTGGCATTGGTGGCAACTCGCCTTCCGAAGGGTGCAGCGGGGCCTTAAAGATACCCCGCCGGGCCAAAAACCCCTCCTTGTACCGGAATTACTCGCCCGGCAGCAGCGAGAACACCCGGGCGTCGTGGATCCGCCACGCCCCGTGGAGCTCGAGCCACAGGAGCTCGACGACGCGCGTGTCGCCGTCGGTCAGGTGGAGGTGCACGAGCGTCCGGTTGGCGACGGTTCCGATCAGCTCGCCGCGGGCCGTCCGCTCGAGGAGCGGGCCCAGCTCGTTGTCGCGGTCTGCAAACTCGGCGGCGAAGTGGGCCTTCGAGCCCTCGGCGTCGCCGGCGTTCAGCGTCCGCTCGAACGTGCGCGCGACGCGCTGCACCTGGAGCTTGACCGAGTCGTCCGCCACGCGGCGGAGGCTACTTGACGGACTCGACGATCTCGGCAGAGAGGCTGGCGAACGCCTCGAGGTACGCGGCCCGCTCGGCCTTGAGGCGGGCGACGCGTTCGGCGTACTCGGTTTCGCGACCCTGCGCCGCGTAGAGCCGGCGCGGCTGGAGGATGTCGAGGTCGGCGTCGTCGATCCCCGGGATCCGCCGGGCGACGCGGTAGCCGAAGTCCGGATCGGCCTCCCACTCGATCGTCCCCTCGGCGATCCCCTTCACGATGGCCGAGGAGTGCGGGATCAGCACCTTCTTGGAGCGCTCGTCGCCGTCGCCGCCGCCGACGCGGCCGGTGTTCAGGATGTAGACGTCGATCGGGTGCAGCGCGAGCAGTTCGAGGAAGCGGTTCCCCTGGAGATCGTGCGAGAGCGGGAAGAACGGGTTCGTGCCGGGCACGCGCAGGAACTTGCCCTCCTCGTCCGCGCCGCCGGCCGCCGTGCCGGTGGTCTCGCCGAGCATGAAGAACGCCGCGGCCTGCGGGCCTTCGAGCCGCGCCACCGCCGGGATGATGTTCTCGTTCTTGTTCAGGACCAGCAGGAAGTCGGCCCGGTCGACCGCGTCGGGGTCGGCCGCCTCGATGTCGGCGAACGCGAAGACCGCGCGGCCGTTCCTGGTGTAGCCCTGGTCGAAGAAGTCGACCTCGCCCGCGTCGGACTGGCTCACGTTCTCGAGGTACGCGTCCGGGCGGGTGACGGCGCCGTAGATGGTGGGCTCGTCCTTCGGGTTGAGCGCGAACGTCTTTGCGAAGCAGCCGGCCTCGGTCGCCGAGACCGAGCCGTCGGGCCACCACGCGACGAAGTCGTCCTGGACCGGGAGCGACCCGTTCTGGCGCGTGAAGGTGGTCGTCGTCTTGCCGGTGCCCGAGAGGCCGACGATCAGCCCAACCCGGTCGCCCCGGGGCGTCGGGATGATCTTGCATCCGGCGTGGAGCGCCAGGCCGCCGCGGTCGTGGACGATCTTGTTCCACATCCTGAGGCCGCCCTTCTTCGACTCGCCGAAGTAGTCGGAGTTGAAGACGCGGGTGACGTGCAGGTCGAGGTTGACCGCGATCAGGCGGTCGTCCGGGTAGCCGGCGGCGGCGAGGCCGGGCGTGTAGACGACGATCAGCTCGGGCTCGAAGTCCGCGTCGGCGTCGTGGAAGTAGAGGACGTCCTGCATGCCGGCGATGTTCGCGAACGCCGCCTCGACGAAGAGCCGCGTCGGGACGCGGTGCTCGGGGTCGGCGCCGATGAAACCGTCGACCTGGATCATCTCGGCCTCGGCGATGTAGGCGTCCTGGCGCTCGGACATGCGCTCCCACTCGTCGCGGTCGATCGCCTGGTGAGGGTAGGCCTCGGGGTCGTCGGCGACGATGAACGTCGAGCCCTTCGACCGCGAGAGCACCTGCGTCTGGATGTTGACGGCGCCGTAGCTCGTCTCGCGAGCATTGGGCATCGCCTTGGCCAGAGCGTGCAGCTCCACCTGGGTCGGGTTCCGCAGCACCGACCGGGCCGCCGGCAGTGCAAACGCCATCTTCGCCACGCATCCTCCCTGAGTCACAAGATGCCGCGCGCCGCGTGCGGCCATAGACCAGTTTACCGCACTTTTCCCACGTTCATAGCCCGCACATACTTGTTACAAAGTGACCCCGAGAAGTGCTCTGGTAGGCTGCCTCGGCGATGGTGCGACACGATGTCGTTGTGGTCGGTGCGGGGGTCGCGGGGATGCGTGCCGCCATCGAAGCCTCCCGGTATGGAGCCGACGTTGCGGTCGTCTCCAAGCTGCACCCGACGCGCAGCCATTCGGGCGCCGCGGAGGGGGGCATCAACGCTGCCCTTGGGAACGCGTCCGAGGACTCCCCCGAGCAGCACACCTTCTTCACCGTCAAGGGCTCTGACTACCTCGGCGACCAGGACGCGATCGCGATCATGTGCCAGGAGGGCCCGGGTGACATCTACGAGCTCGAGCACATGGGCTGCATCTTCTCGCGCACGCCTGACGGGAAGATCGCCCAGCGCCCGTTCGGCGCCGGTGGCGCCCCGCGCACCTGCTACGCGGCCGACATCACCGGCCACGTCCTCCTGCACGTCCTCTACGAGCAGCTCGTCAAGTCCGAGGTCACGGTCTATGAGGAGTGGTTCGCCCTCGACCTGGTGATGGACGGCGAGCGCTGCGTGGGCCTGACGGCGTGGGACCTCGTCCACGGCGGCGTACAGGGCGTCGAGGCGGGCGCGGTCGTGCTCGCGACTGGCGGGCTCGGCCGCATGTATCGCGGCACCACCAACGCCTACGCCTGCACCGGTGACGGCATGTCGATGGCCTGGCGGGCCGGAGTGCCGCTCAAGGACATGGAGTTCATGCAGTTTCACCCGACGACGCTCAAGGCGAACGGCGTCCTCATCACCGAGGGCTGCCGCGGCGAGGGTGGCTACCTGCGAAACGCCGAGGGCGACCGGTTCATGTTCAACTACGCGCCGAACGCCGGGGAGCTCGCGTCGCGCGACGTCGTGTCGCGCGCAGAGCAGACCGAGATCGACGAGGGCCGCGGGGTCGACGGGTGCGTCCTGCTCGACCTGACCCACCTCGGCGCGAAGAAGATCAACACGGTGCTGCACGGGTCGCGCGAGCTGGCGATGGACTACGCCGGCGTCGACCCGATCGAGGAGCCCATCCCGGTGCGGCCGGGCAGCCACTACCACATGGGCTGTATCGACTCCGACGTCTGGGGCCGCACCGTCATGCCCGGCCTCTACGCCGCGGGCGAGTGCGCCTGCGTCTCGGTGCACGGGGCCAACCGGCTCGGCGGCAACTCGCTGCTCGAGACCATCGTCTTCGGCCGCCGCTCCGGCGCCGCCGCCGCACAGGAGGTGCGCTCGAACGGCACGCGGGCGGTGTTCTCGCCTTCGGCGGTTCGCGTTGCCGAGCGCCGCATCCGGCAGCTGCTCTACAACTTCGACGGCGTGCGCCCGCACGTCCTGCGCGATGAGCTGGCCGACACGATGTACGAGAACGCCGGCATCTTCCGCAACGCCGAGAAGCTCGACCAGTGCACGGCCGACGTGGCCGACCTGCGCGAGCGCTACCGCGACGGGCTCGGGGTCGTGATCCAGGACAAGTCGCGCACGTTCAACTCCGACCTGATCGGCGCGCTCGAGCTCGGCTCGATGCTGCAGATGGCCGACTGCCTGGTCACGGGCGCGGTCGCGCGCACAGAGAGCCGCGGCGCCCACAGCCGCCTTGACTTCCCCGACCGCGACGACGAGAACTGGCTGCGGCACACGCTGACGACCTACGACGACGGCAATGTCAGCCTCGACTACAAGCCCGTCACGATCACCGAGCACCAACCCGCCGTCCGCTCCTACTAGCTCCCAGACAGAGAGGCAGCATGCAGTTCACGGTCAAGATCGAGCGCTGGAATCCGGAGTCGGAGCAGGGTGGCCTGCACTCCTACACCGTCGACGCGCCCGAGACGGCGACGTTGCTCGACGTGCTCGACGTGATCAAGGACACGGTTGATGGGTCGCTGAGCTACCGCAAAAGCTGCCGGATGGCCGTGTGCGGCTCGTGCGGCATGCGCATGGACGGGGCCGCCGTGCTGGCCTGCAA
>JBOHBE010000253.1:0-4013 GCA_050698235.1 Gaiellales bacterium | reverse complement strand
ACCACGCCGACCGCGGTCGAGTCGCTCCTGGTCCGCGCACGCTCGGGCGTCCTTCGAGCCCACTCCTCGGCATCCGACGCGTGCAACCAGATCCGGCGCCGGCTGCTCGACTCGACAGAGCTCGGGGCATCCGACGAGGCTCACCTCGGAACGTGCCGGCCCTGCCGGCAGGCGCACACGCGCCTCATGCGGGCGGCGAACATCGCCGGCACGCTCGCGCTCGTGCCCGGAACCCACGTCGCCGACTCGATCGCAGGGCTCGTGCCGGGGTTCTCAGCCCACGCAGCGACCTCGGCCATGGCGGGCGTCGGGACGGCCGGCGGCGCCGGAGTCGGAGCGGGAGGCGGCGCCGGCGGCGCCGGTGTGTGGGGAACGACCACCGCGGTCACCACGGTCAGCAAGGTCGCCGTCGTCGCAAAGGCGACCGCCGCGGTCGTCGCCGCGACCGTGGCGATCGGGACGATCCCGCCGGCACACCACGCGATGTCGGCGCTGATCGCCGGGCACGTGCCGGGATCGCGTTCCGGATCTCCTCCACAGGCGGGCGGCACGAAGCATCACGGCCGGTCCGGGCGGCATGGTTCGCCGACGCATGGCAGCCCGGCGCTTCCCGGAAACGGCGCCCTGCACCCCGGGCGGCCCCATCCCAAGCCGACGCACCCCGGCAAGCCACCTCACACCGGGAAGGGCCTCGGCAAGCCCACCGGGAGCACCGGCAACGGGAACGCCGGCGGGAACGGGAAAGGCCTCGGCAAGCCCACCGGAAGCACCGGCAACGGGAACGCGGGCGGAAACGGCAAGGGCCTCGGCAAGCCCACCGGAGGCACCGGCAACGGGAACGCGGGCGGGAACGGAAAGGGCGGCGGAAAGCCGGTCTAGCTAGATCCGGCGGTAGCGGGCGTCGGCGATCGAGTACAGGCCGAACGCCACAAGACCGGCCGCAACCACGAAGAGCAGTGCCGTCCCGTATGTCTGGTGAGCGAGCTTGCTCAGCGCGCCGTCCAGGCCGACGGCCTTCCTGGGCGCATAGTCGACGGCCGCCTTGACCACGAAGACGCCGATCAGGCCGAACGCGACCATCCGGGCGAGGTGCCCGGTGACGCCGATGACTGTCATCCACCGCTGGGCGGTCGGTCCCATCTGCTCGGTCTTGTCCTCCTCGAGGAACTTGCGCGAGAGGCCTTTGTAGCCCTGGAACAGCGCGACGCCGATGAAGATCACGCCGGCCGCACCGACGACGTACCGGCCGCCCGGCCAGCCGAGCACGCCGGCGGCGGACTTGTGCGGGCTGCTCGAGCTCTGGCTCGACGCGCCGAGGAGGATCGACACCGCGAGCGCGCACATCGCCGCGTAGCTGACGCCGCTCGAGACGGCGACGATCCGCCCCATCGCAGAGCTGTCGCCGCCTCCCTCCGGGCCGTGCCCGAGGATCGCCTGAGTGAACCGCCACAGCGCGTAGCCGCCCAGGCCGATCGCCACTGCGACCAGGAGCCCGTGCCCGAACGGCTGCTTCTCGATCGTCTCCAGGGCTCCGCGCTGGTTCGTCCGCTCGTTCGAGGAGTGGATCGCGACCTGGATCGCAAGGAGGCCGATCGTTCCGTACACGACCCCGCGGGCGACGAATCCGAGCCGCGCCAGCGCCTCGAACGCCGGGCTGTGGGCTGCTCGTCGGCCAGTTGAGCCGGAGTCGACCGGGAAGGTGGTGTTCATGCTGAGGCCCCTCCGGTGCCGTTCGCCGATGCGGGGACACGCAACGTGATCGCCCCCGGCTCGACCTCGAGCCGGTACGCCTTCACCTTCGCCCGCTCACCGCCGTCGAGCTCATACGGCACCTTCCGGTTGAGCTTGACCTTGATCTTGCGCCCCTGCGTGACCTGGAAGAACGGCGACCGCTCTGGCCGACCGGCGATGGTGCGTGCCACGGCACGGGCCCATTCGGCGACGCCCTCGGCGGTGATAACCGCGATATCGAGGCGGCCGTCGTCGGGCCGCGCGTCGGCGAACACCTCGACGCCGCCGAACAGCGCACCCACATTGCCGGCGAGGATGCAGCTCGCGGGACCGTCGTACCAGGGCACGCCCTCCACCCGGATGTCCGCCTTGAACGACGGTGAGCGCATGCTCTTCGCGCCCGTCCAGATGTAGGCGGCCCTGCCGAACCTGTCCTTGAGAGTGCCGTCGGCGCCCCCGATCATGTCGGCGTCGAAGCCGGCACCGGCCATCACGGCGAACCGCTCACCGTTCATGTTGGCGACGTCGATCGTCCGGTCGGTTCCGTGCATCGCGGTCTCGACGGCGCCCTCGATGTGCTTCGGGATTCCGAGGTTCGAGGCCAGCAGGTTGGCTGTCCCGGCGGGCACGAGGGCCATCGTCCTGCCCGACCCTGCCAGCGTGTCGATGCACCGCTGGGCCATGCCGTCGCCTCCCCAGACGAGGAAGTGATCCGCACCCTGCCCGAGGAGCCGTCGGACCTCCTTCGGTGCCTTCCGGCTCTTCGGGACCTCAGCCCAGAGCGGGTCGCCCACGCCGTACCGGGCGAGGGTGCGCCTCAGTTCGGGAAGCCCGCCGTCGATGCTCTTGCCGCTGTGGGCGATGACCGCGACCGTGCTCACGATGCCTCACGTGGGCGCGTCGCAGCACCGGCGGCCCGGGCTGCGGTGAGGGCGACGACCAGGCAGCCGATGCCGATCAGAAGTCCGGCCGCAACGTCGGTCGGGTGATGCATGCCGCGGTACATCCGAGCCAGCGCAACCAGCAGCGGGATCGCGATCGCCACCAGCCAGATCACGACCCGGAGCGCGGTGGTGCGCACCCACGACGTGACGAGCAACGCGATCCCGCAGTACACCGCGACCGATGCCGCGGTGTGGCCCGAATAGAAGCTGTCGCTCACCGGCAGGTCGTCCAGGCGGCGGACGTGCGGGCGCTGACGGTCGATCGTCAGGGTTGCGACGCGGTAGGTCGCCGCCTCGACGGCGATCGCCGTCACGATGAACGCCGCAGCCCGCCACTTGCGCAGCACGACAGCGACGAGCGTCGTCACCGCGACGAGCGCCGGGATGGCGTAGACGTCGCCGATCCCCGAGAGCCAGAACGAGGCGTCGGTGCGAAGCGCCGTTCGGTGATCGGCGAGCCACACGACCACGCGCTCGTCCCGACGGCCGAAGCCGTGCTCGGGCAGGGCGTAGGCCTGAAGCGCCCATCCGGCCAGGACAGCGGCCCCGGCAAGGAGCGCGAACCCGATGATCGTCACGACGATGAACGCCCTCACCGGATGGCCGGCCATGCTGCGCCCGATTCGCTCCGAGACGCGGCGCGGCTCGAGCACCGGGCGAGGCCGGCCGGCGCGGGCGGTGCTCTCCGCGTGGGCTGCTTCGTGCGGACGCGCTGTCTGTGGATGGACGGCCACGATCGTTCAGGTTTTCCCGGAATCGCTCGAGGGCAAACTGTCTCCCATGCCGGTGGTCGTCCTGCTCCTGGTGTCAACGGCGGCGGGCCTCGTGGCCTGGCGAGGCGCCGATGCAGCCCTTCGCACATGGTGGGGCCGGGCCCCCGGGACCGCCCTTGCGACCGAGGTCCGCGAGCACACCGCCGCCGGACGGTTCGTCCAGAGCCGCGTTGACGCCGAGGTCGTGACCGGCCTGGCGTTGACCGTCGCCATGGCGGCGATCGTGGTCGCCGGAACGGTCGTCGGCGTGCTCGCACTCGCGGTTCGGCGGAGCGACGCGCTCATCTCGCTCGACTCGGCGGCTGCGCGGTGGGCGCAGGCCAACGGAGGCGAAACGAGCCACCGCATCCTCGAGGCGATCACGAGCCTGGCATCGACGCCGGGGGTGATCCTGGTCGGCGTCGTCGTCGGCGCGATCGAGTGGGCGCGGGTTCGGAGCCGCTGGATCCCTGCCTTCCTCATCGTGCTCACCGTGGGTGATTCGATCGTCACGAACCTCGTAAAGGAAGCAGTCGACCGTGCCCGGCCGACGATCGACCCGCTCGCAGCGACCCTCGGCCCGTCG
>JBOHBE010000252.1:0-3330 GCA_050698235.1 Gaiellales bacterium | reverse complement strand
ACCAGATCCTGCTGTGCAAGGTCATCGAGCTCAACCGCAGCCGTAACAACGTGGTCCTGTCGCGGCGCGCCGTGCTCGAGGAGGAGCGCAAGGAGGCCCGCCAGCAGATCCTCGACCGCCTGAGTCCCGGCGTCGAGGTAGAGGGCCAGATCTCGAACATCGTCGACTTCGGCGCCTTCGTCGACCTCGACGGCATCGACGGCCTGATCCACATCTCGGAGCTCTCGTGGAGCCACGTGAACCACCCGTCCGAGGTGCTCGAGATCGGCCAGCGCGTGCGCGTGAAGGTGCTCGACGTCGATCGCGACCGCCAGCGCATCTCGCTCGGCCTGAAGCAGACGCAGACCGACCCGTGGCAGCGGCTCATGGACGAGTGCACGCAGGGCGACGTCGTCGCCGGCCGCATCACGAAGGTCGTCACCTTCGGGGCGTTCGCCGAGATCGTCTCGGGCGTCGAAGGCCTGATCCACATCTCGGAGCTCGCCGAGCACCACGTCGAGAACCCACGCGAGGTCGTGCAGCAGGGCCAGGACGTGAACGTGAAGATCGTCGAGATCGACCCCGAGCGGCGCCGGCTCTCGCTGTCGCTACGGCGCGTCGAGCCTGACGAGCCCGTGAAGACGATCGACATGGGGATGCCCGGCCCTGCCGCCGCGCCCGCCGTGCCGGAGCTCGGGTTGTCCGAGGAGGTCTTCGCGGACACGCCGACCGAGGCCGAGGCAGACGCTGAGCCCGAGGCTGCTGCGGAACCCGAGGCCGAGGTGGAGGTCGAGGCGGCCGCGGAGCCCGAAGCCGAGCCCGAGGCCGAGGCCGAGGCGGAGCCCGAGGCGGCCGCGGAGCCGGAACCAGAGGCCGACCCGGAGCCGGAGGCGGAACCGGAGCCCGAGGCTGAGCCGGAACCAGAGGCCGACCCGGAGCCGGAGGCCGAACCGGAGCCCGAGGCTGAGCCGGAAGCCGAGGCCGAGGCGGAGCCCGAGGCGGCCGCCGAGCCCGACGCCCCGGAGGGCGAGGGCGACCCCGCCGACAAGTAGCGTCGTCGTCGGCCTGACCGGCGGCATCGGCGCCGGCAAGTCCGAAGCGCTCCGTGCGTTCGAGCGCCACGGAGCGGTCATCCTCTCGAGCGACGAGGTCGTCCGGGGGCTGTATTCGCGCCCGGCCGTCCGCGACGCCGTGGTCGAGCGGTTTGGGCGCCGGATCCTGACCGCCGACGGCGACGTGAACCGCGGCGCCCTCGGGCGCATCGTCTTCGCCGACCCGACCGAGCTCCGCTGGCTCGAGCGCCTCGTGCTGCCGCTGGTATCGGAGGAGTTTGTCCGCTGGCGCAGCGAACATGAGCGCATGGGAACGCCGCTTCTCGTGCACGAGGCGCCGACGCTGTTCGAGGCCGGGGTCGAGGACCGCTACGACACGATCGTCGCCATCACCGCTCCCGGCGACCTGCGCGAGAACCGCCGGCCCGGGGCCGCCGAGCGGATGGCGCACCAGCTCCCGGAGTCCGAGAAGGCCGCGCGGGCCGACGTCGTCTACGAGAACTCGGGAACGCTCGAGGAGCTCGACACCTTCGTCGCCGGGCTCGTCGAGCGGCTCCTGCCGCGATGAGGCGGGTTCTGATCGCGGTCATGGCGCTCCTCGTCGTCACCGGTGTCGCGTACGCCTACGTCGACCACGCGCAGCCGGGGTGGTGGGTGCGGCTGCGTTACCCGCTCTACTACCGCGACAGCATCGTCGGCTACGGGCAGAAGTACCACCTCGACCCGGCGCTGATCGCGGCCGTCGTCTACGAGGAGTCGCACTTCAAGGCGAACTCACGCTCGAGCGCCGGAGCGATCGGCCTCATGCAGCTCCTGCCGTCGACCGCGCGCGGGATCGCGGTGCACACCGGCGGGACGAAGTTCGACCCGCGCCACGACCTATACGACGCTGACCTGAACATCCGCTACGGGAGCTGGTACCTCCAGCACCTGAAGCAGCGCTACGCGGGCCACCGCGATGCGGGCGACCTGGCTCTCGCTGCCTATAACGCGGGAGAGGCCAACGTCGACGACTGGATCGCCGCGACTCCCGCGGGCCAGCCGGTCACGATCCGCTTCCCGGCCACGCGCGCCTACGTCGCGGACGTCCACCATCTGCGGACGCTCTACCGGCGGGCGTACGGGAGCCAGTTGGGGGAGTGATGCTTGATCTCAAGCAGTCGAGCCCGAGGCAGCGAGCGCTCGCAGGCGCTGCGCTCCTGGTCGCGCTTGTCGCGCTCGGCGGTGTCACTCGGGCTGTGGACCCCGGATCCGAGGCGCCCCCGGTTCAGATCCGAACCGGTCCGCCGTTCTCGCTCGGGCATCCGGGCGGACCGTTCGCGCGCCGCGTGTTCCTGTCGTTCGCCGAGGCACGATTCCCAGCCGCGATCACGCTGCCAGATGTCGCATCGGACAACCACCAGAACATCGGCGCCGTCTGGGCTGACGTCATCCCACGAGCAGGCGGGCGGCGGGTGGTGCACGCGGTGACCGTGGTCTTCCCGAGAGCCGGTGTCGCCGTTCAGTACGCGACGCCCGTGGCGTATCCCGATCCCGAGAGCAACTATCGCGGGTACGTCTCCGAGGGCAAGCCGGGCGACGCCGCCGTCATCGATCTGAACGGCACCCCGGCCCTCCTGATCCACTACCGCGACGATCCGACTCGTGATCCGGGCTCGGTCGAGTTCGTGTCGAACGGCGTCGTGATCGCGGTGATCGGCCGGCGGCCCGATGCCGCCCTGACGGCCGTTGCGACGTCGATCCAGCGCCAGGCGCGCAGCACCTAGCCGGGCCCGACCGCTCACGCGAAACCGCATCTCGACCTTACGCACCGAGTCCTGGAGCGCGTGGTCGAGCTTGCCGCGAAACGCGAACCGCTCGATCAGGGACGAGCGGGCCGCGCACGCCGTATTCGAGCCGGAGCATAACGGCGGTCCGCCCGCCGTCCGCCGTCACCTCGATCGTCTGCCGGTAGTCCGCGAACGGCATTCCGACGCCCTCCACGAGGCGAAGCACCGAGCTGCGCGGGGCATCGACCTGGACGTACTCGCCCACGAGGGCGCCTTGCGCCGGCCGCGCAGGTGGAGCCGCGCGCCGGCGGCGACCGACTCCCCTTCGAGGCGGCACAGATCGACGCTCGTGTCCCACACGGGGCGCTGGGCGGGGTCGTGCAGGAACGCGAAGACGTCCGCGGGCTTGGCGGCGACCGACGCGCGCTGCTCGATCAGGGGCATGTGAGCATCCTACGGTGGGATCGGATCGCCGGGCAGGAGCGACCACATGACGAGGTCGACCCGCCCGCCGTGCTGCTCGGCCCACG
>JBOHBE010000251.1:0-8963 GCA_050698235.1 Gaiellales bacterium | reverse complement strand
GAGGGCGCCGACCGGATCTGGCAGGAGGTGCGGGCCGCCGAGGCGAAGCTTGGGGAGGATGGCCGCGTGGTGCTTCGCGCGTCGGGCACCGAGGCGGTCGTGCGGGTCATGGTCGAGGCCGCCGATGCGACCGAGTGCGAGCGGCTGTGCGACCATCTTGTCGACGTCGTTACCGCCGAAATCGGAGGGACAGCCTGATGTGCGGCATCGTCGGATACGTGGGGTCGCGGCCCTGCAAAGAGCTGCTCCTCCAGGGGCTCGAGCGGCTCGAGTACCGGGGCTACGACTCGGCCGGGATCTGCCTGATGAACGGACAGGTCGACATCGTCCGGCGGGTCGGGAAGGTGTCGGTGCTGCGCGACGCAGTCGGGCCCGAATCGCACCCGGCGACGATGGGGCTCGCCCACACGCGCTGGGCCACCCACGGCGGGGTCATCGAGGCCAACGCGCACCCGATCGAAGCGTGCGAGGGCTCGGGCGTCACGGTCGTCCACAATGGGATCATCGAGAACTACGCCGCGCTCCGGCGGGAGCTTTCAGACGCCGGTCACGAGTACCACTCCGACACCGACTCCGAGGTGATCGCGCACCTCGTCGAGGACTCGTACTCCGGTGATCTGGTCGAGGCCGTGCGCGCGGCCTACGCCCGCCTCGACGGCCACTTCGCGTTCGCAGTCGCCCACCGCGACAGCCCCGAGATCCTCGTCGCCGCCCGCCGCGGGTGCCCGCTGGTGGTCGGTGTGGGGGAGGGCGAGATGTTCATGGCGTCGGCCATCCCGGCGTTCCTCAGCTCGACCCGGCGCGTGCAGTACGTGCACGACGACGAGATCGTGGTCGCCCGCCCCGGCGGCGCGACGTTCCTCACGGGCGCCGGCGACGTGATCGACCGCGACGTGAGCGAGGTGGACTGGGACGAGGAGGCGGCCGAGAAGCAGGGCTACGAGACGTTCATGCTGAAGGAGATCGAGGAGCAGCCCGACGCGATCGCCGAGACGATCGGCGAGCGGCTCTACCACGGCGAGCTCCAGCTCGACGGGCTCGAGCTCTCCGACCAGCAGGTCCGCGACCTGTCGCGCGTCGTCTTCCTGGCCTGCGGCACCTCGTACCACGCAGGGCTGATCGGCCGCTACCTGCTCGAGGAGTGGGCCCGCGTCCCGTCGGAGTCGGACATCGCCAGCGAGTGGCGCTACCGGCATGCCGTGATCGACGAGCGGACGCTCGTGATCGCCGTGGCCCAGTCGGGCGAGACGATCGACACGCTCGCCGCGATGAAGGAAGCGCGGGCGCGCGGCGCCCACGTCCTCGCCGTCACGAACGTGATGGGCTCGCAGATGACGCGCGAGTGCGACTCGGTTCTCTACACGCGCGCGGGGCTCGAGATCGGCGTCGCCGCCACAAAGACGTTCATCGCGCAGGTGACGCTGATGTACCTGCTCGCGCTGAAGCTCGGGCTGATCCGCGGCACGATCGACGCGACCCGTGCCGAGACGCTGCTCCAGCAGGTGCGCGACCTGCCCGAACTGGCGCGGCTGACGCTCGCACGGCGCGAGCTCGTCGAGCCGATCGCCGACCAGTACCACGCCAACGAGTTCTTCCTCTACCTGGGCCGCAACATGGGCCTCCCGATCGCGCTCGAGGGTGCGCTCAAGCTGAAGGAGATCTCGTACATCGCGACCGACGCATACGCCGCCGGCGAGATGAAGCACGGCCCGATCGCGCTCCTCGACGACGGGACGCCGGTGGTGGTGATCGCGACCGACTCACACGTGTACGAGAAGGTCGTCTCGAACATCCAGGAGGTGCGCGCCCGCGGCGCCCACGTGATCGCCGTCGCCACCGAAGGCAACGAGTCGATCCGCGACCTGGCCGAGCACGTCCTCTACCTGCCGCGGACCGAGCCCGAGCTCCAGGCGGCGCTGGCGGTCCTCCCGCTCCAGCAGCTTGCCTACGCGATCGCGACGCGGCGCGGGCTCGACGTCGACAAGCCGCGCAACCTGGCCAAGACGGTTACGGTCGAGTAGCCGCTGCCGGCGCGGTTCAAGAACGGATTCAAAAACCCGCGCGCCGGATCTGGCAACAAAGTGCTCGCGACGGCCGTCGCGGCGGCGATTCGAGCGCCGCGGACTCGCTTCTCGGACAGGCTGACACTCGGGTGCATGCCGCTTGATGAGGGGCTCCCCGCCAACGTGCCTAAGTATTGCTCATACACGCAATATTTGGTATCGTTAGATCATGGCGTTGACCGTCCCCCAGACCATCGAGTGTTTCCACCTGGCGTTCCTCCAGGTGCTTGCCACGCGTCTTGACCAGCGGGCTTACGTGCTCAAGGGCGGTGCGAACCTGCGCTACTTCTTCGACAGCGTCCGCTACTCCGAGGACATCGATCTCGACGTGGCCGGGATCGACGGCTGGGCGCTGGCCGAAAAGGTCGCCGGCGTGCTTGAGTCGCCGGCGATGTCGATTCTGCTGCGTACCGCCCGGCTCAGCGTTTCGGAATACATCAAGCCGAAACAGAGTGACACGACCCAGCGCTGGAAGGTGGCGATCGCCGCCGCAGAGCGGAGCGATCCGGTGCGCACCAAGATCGAGTTCAGCCGCCGAAATGGGGAGACCCGCTTCGTGCTGGAGCCGGTGCCGGCGCGTGTGGTCGAGCCCTACGCGATGCGCGCGCCGACACTGCAGCACTACCAGGCCGACGCCGCGGGCGAGCAGAAGGTCGCGGCGCTTGCCGGACGCTCACAAACGCAGGCTCGCGATGTCTTTGACCTCGACCTGCTGCTGCGCCTCCGACCGGTAACGCGCGGGGCGATCCCAAGCGCCGTCCTCGAGCAGGCCGCTGAACGAGCGCTCGACCTGCCCTACGCGGCGTTCCGCGATCAGGTGTTGGCCTTCCTTGACCCCGAGATCATCGATCTGTACGAAGGCGCTGACGCCTGGCAGCAGATGCAGTCGCAGGTCGTCCAGAAGCTCTTGGAGGCGCGGTGAAGCCGACCGACGCCTACGGCGATCTGCTCCGCCTCGGCCGTCCCATCACGGAGACGTCCGAAGCGGCAACGCGGCTGGGCCTGTCGGTCAGCCGCACCAGCCACCTGCTGCGATCACTCGAAGACGCCGGTCTCGTCCGTCGGCTTCGCCACGGCCTATGGGCGATCGGCAGCGACATCGAACCGTTCAGCCTTGCTCCTTACCTGACGGCGCCCTACCCGGCGTACGTGTCCCTCTGGTCAGCGCTCGCCCATCACGGAATGATCGAACAGATCCCCCGCCAGATCTCCGTCGCCTCGCCACACAAGACCCGCGCCATCCCCACCGCGGTCGGCACCTTCTCGATCCACCAGATCACGCCCGAACTCTTCACCGGCTACACCGGCTCCCAGCAGCACGGCTACCTCGCCACCCCCGAAAAAGCACTCTTCGACACCGTCTACCTACGAGCCCCCCACGGCGCGCGCATCTACCTCCCCGAGCTCTCCCTCACCGAGGACTTCGACATCTCACAGCTCGACCAGTGGACGAGCCAAATCGCCCGACCCCGCCTACGCACACTGGTCGAGCGCGGACTGGATGCGGCCCTAGCCAACGCCGAGTGACCTCCGACACCGCATTGGAGCAGGTCATCGCCGCTGGCATCTCTGGCGAGTCAACGCCGGAGCAGCAAACTCACCGCTGAGCACCTGGACAAAGGTGCTCAGCGGTGATGCGGTGTACGGCCTGGATCGGGGCGCTCGGGAGGTTTTTGAACCACTCCCTGCCGCCGCCGTTCAACGAGACGCGCAAAGCCCATCGTCGCCGACCCCGTTCCGAGGTCGCTTGGCGAGGGCCGCACCGGCTGGTGTCCGTTAATACCCAATCCCCGCCCGAGTCCTTGATGCGCGTCGGGTTGCGACATACAGTACGTGTCGTATTCCGACGTAATGTTCCTTCGGAATCTGTACGGCAGGACGCAAGCAGGGCGCGTGCTCTCCACCTGCGACCCGGAACCAGGGAGGTTGGATGCCAGTCGTCAAATGCCCATCATGCGGCCAGCGTGGCGCGACGGAGCCTGGGAGCGAGACCTACGACGGTCTCGGTGAATGGGAAGGACAGCCAGCGTTCAAGTGCCGCCGGTGCGGCTCGGCGATGGCCCTGCGCCAGGGTCGTTTCGGGTCGAAGGCGATACGGATCGACGCTGCCGACGTGAGCGATCTCGAGTCACGGTGGGCGAGCGAGATCACCGGCGAAGCGGCACCGATCGCCTCGGCGAGCGGACGCAGCCGCCACGCACCGTAAGTCGCTGCCGGCGACGAGGTGTGTCCTTCCGTGCGATCGCCCGCGGGGGTGGTGTTCCGCGACGGACGTGTCGGGATTGGGTGCCGTCTAGCGCCGAGTTCGCTGAAGTGACCGGCGTAGTGCGGCTCGCTGATCTTCGAGTTGCGAGACGGCGCAGCGAAGGCGCTCATCCCCTTCGGCCGTGAGCGAAAGGCGAGTGGATCGACGGTCTTCTGGTGTCGGCTCGCGCTTCACGAGGCCGGCGACGACGGCTCGCGTAACGAGCTCGGAGATCGTGTTGTGGGGCATTCGGAGCCGCTGGGCGATCGCAGAGACCGTCGAGTCCTTCCTGCCGTCAGGAGCACCTTTGATCATGAGGAGCAGCACATAGCGCTGCGGCGTGAGCCGGCATCGGCGTACCACACGCGCCGTGTCGGCGTCGAACCGTCGCAGCGCGGCTCGTAGCACGGCCGCGTCTCTAACCTGGTCGAGGAAAGCTTGCTCAGAAAGCCGGATGGCGGCATCCATCTCGCTAAGGGACATGACGCCCCGTCGGGGTGCGGCCATGGTACTGCCGCCGCCCCTCGGACGGATCGCTAGTCGGTCTGTCCGATCGGCCCCCCGAGCACCTGGCCGATACCTTGAAGAACGTCCCGGACCATCCGCGGCTCCCTCGGCCGGTGGATGTCCTGGAGGCCCTGGGTGTCGAGCCGCTCACCTCATCGCGGCCCCGTCGGCTGGCGGATTGCGCCGGCGGGCGCTCCGACTTGAGAGCGGCGCACGGTCTTCGCGAGCGTGGCACCGCGCCCGTAGCGGACGGCGCGTTGTGCGCGATTTTCGGGGATTCCTGCCTCCACGAGCTCTGCCGTCAGCTCGCCGTCGGAGAGCCATCGCCACAGGAGCCACAGAAAGGCGGTGATAGTGACGATGCTGCCTTCGGCCAGCATGGCGATGCCGCCCAGATTCTGGTCTTCGATCGCGCTCATCCCCCACAGCGGGGCCACATGCGAGTAGTAGGGGTAGAAGACGGCGTGCGACCAGACGAAGGCGAAGGCGAGCAGCGTGTCGAACCCGCGGACGGCGAGTATGTAGAGCGCCTTGGCGCCGGATCCGAACCAGGCGGGGCCTGGGAGCGGTTCCAGAATCGCCGCCCAGAGCAAGGCGCCGCCGACGAAGAAGCACATGTGCTCGATGGCGTGGACCGTGTCGTTTCTGAGTGCGAGCTGGTAGGCGCCGGGTAGGTGCCAAAGGGCGAGATTGCACGACCAGATCGGGAGGGCACGCCACGGATGGGTGAGGACGCGCAGCCTCCCGATCAGCGGCAGCGCCAGCATCGGGCGGAGAATCGGTCCGGACAGCCCGGCCACGCACAGCAGCGGTGCGAGGTCGCCCAGCATAAGGTGCTGGATCATGTGAGCCGTGAACGAGCGATCCTCGCCGAGC
This sequence comes from Gaiellales bacterium, assembly GCA_050698235.1. GTDB lineage: Bacteria > Actinomycetota > Thermoleophilia > Gaiellales > JAICJC01 > JAICJC01. The sequence continues at coordinate 3,272 of JBOHBE010000251.1, read as the reverse complement.
GTGTCGATAGGCGAGACGACGGCGAGTGTTGCGACCGTCAGACCACCGAGGAAGCACGCAGGCTTCCACCAGGCGGGCGGATGCCCTCTGCGTTGAAGGGTGGCGAGGCGGCGGGCGTAGAGCGCTGCGGCCAAGAGGATCGGCGCCAGCCCAGTTGGGTCGAAGGTCCATGTCCGCACGGTTACAACGCTAGAAAAACCGACTGGTCGGTTATTCTAGGCTCGTGCCACGGATCAGCGAGCAGGACCGCGCCGCCCGTCGGCAGCGCGTCGTCGACGCCGCATGGCGGCGCATGGCGCTGAACGGCTACCACACGACCAGCGTCGACGACCTTTGCGACGAGGCCGGAGTCAGCAAGGGCGCGTTCTACGGCTACTTCGCCAGCAAGCAAGATCTGTTCCTGGCTCTCGTCGAGGAAGAGACGGACGCGCTGAATCGGGTAGCCGGGGAACTCGTCGGCCAGGAGCTCTCGGGTGCCGAGCGGGTACGCCGTTTCACCCAGGCCATGCTCCGCGTCGGTGACGACCCCGGCAGGGTGCAACTTCGGGCTGACCTGTGGTCGGCTCTGGCCACGGACCCGGTGATCCGCGACCGGTTTGCCGACACCGTCGAGCGCCGCCGGTCAGTGTTACGGGACTGGATCGTGCGCAGCATCCGCACGGGTGATCTCGCCATCGAGGAACGCCGCGCCAACGCGCTTGCCTCCATCCTGATCGCGCTGACGGACGGACTGATGCTGCACCGCGCTCTTGACCCGACCGGTTTCCGGTGGTCGAACATCCGCTCCGTGTTGGACTCGCTCCTGGCCGGCATCGACCGGTCGCAGGCGGGTTGATCCAGATGCGTAGCCGCGGCGAGCCGGTAACGCGGTACCGGGCCGCGGCACGGCATGCCGCCAGCATGAGCATCGGCCCCTACGGCTACACGCTGACCGTGTGGACGTCCGGCGCCGTCCTCACACACGCCCGAGGCGTGCCGACGGGTGCCGACGCCCTCCTCTTCATGCTCGGTGGCGTCGGCGGATTCGCGTTGGTCGGGATCATCGCGTTCGGCGACCTCCGCGCTCGAATCCGAATCGATTCTCAGCCGCCGGCCGTCTGGGGCGGCCTGCACATCATCTCGGTCGGCGCCTCCATCGTTGGCGTGACGGTGGTCGCCGACCGGGTCGCGAACACCGCCGCCTGGCCGCTCGGCGGGTTCAGCGCCACTGTGCTCTATCTGGGGCTGCTCGCGGCGCAGCTCGCGCTCGCCGGATAGCGCCATGGATCAGACGGAACTCACCGCAGCCGAGTCCCCCCGCGCGATCCCAATCATCTCCGCGCGGCAGGTGCAGAAGTCATTTGGACGCCACCCGGTGCTTCGCGGCGTCGATCTCGACGTGACGCCCGGAGCGCTCGTCGCGATCGTCGGCGAGAACGGCGCCGGCAAGTCGACGCTGCTTCAGGTGCTCGCGGGAACTCTGGCGGTCGATTCCGGCGCGGTCGACGTCCGTGGGAGCGTCGGCTACTGCCCCCAGGAGCCGGTGCTCAACGAGGCGCTGACCGTCGACCAGCACCTGCGTTATTTCGCCGCTGCCTACCGACTGCGGACGCTTGGACGCGCGGAGGAGCTCGTCGACGTCCTTCACTTTGCCGAGTATCGCCACCGGGTCGTCGAGGAGCTCTCGGGCGGCACGCGCCAGAAGCTCAACCTGGCACTCGCGCTGCTGCACGATCCCGACGTGCTGCTCCTGGATGAGCCGTACCAGGGGTTCGACTGGGAGACGTACCTACGGTTCTGGGATCTTGTCGACGAGCTTCGCGATCGCGGCAAAGCGATCATCGTCATCACCCATCTGGTCTTCGAGCGGGAGCGGTTCGACAGGCTGTATTCGCTCGAGCAGGGTCGGATCGCCGAGCAGCGCGCCGCCGTGGCTCCACCGGAGAGGAGCGCGCGTGCCGGCCGCTGACGCTCTCGTCGCAAGACAGTTTCCGACCGCCCTTCAGTTCGCGGTTCGCAACCAGACCCGAAACCGGATGGCGTGGCTGCTCCTGGCCGTGTTCGTTCCGGCGTGGGATCTGCTGATGGTCGCGATTGTCAGCCACAAGCCGCTTACGTTCAAGCTCTTCTCGAGCGGCGTCGTGCTCCACGCCGACGGCCGCGAGCTCTCCCTGATCACGGCGGGCATGAACTCGCTCACCTTGATCGTCGGCTTCGCAGTCTTTGCGGCCACCAGACGAGCGCTGCCGTTCGACCGGCGGCTGGTCTTCGCCGGTTACCGCCAGGCGGTGCTCGTCGCCGCCAAAGGCCTGGCGACCATGCTCGTGGCCACATGTGTTGCCGCCTATGCCGCAGTCCTGCTCCTCGCCTTCTGGCGACCAAGCATCACCGGCTGGGCTGCCGTCCTGGCCGGGTTCATCGTGATCGCGGCCGAATACGGCGCCCTGGGCCTGCTGCTCGGCGTGCTGGTCAAGGGCGACCTCGAGGGCTTCTTCGTGATCATCATGGGAAGCCTCACCGACACATTCCTCCAAAACCCGGTAGGAAATCCCATCGCCAACCGGCCCGTGCTCCAATACTTCCCGTCCTTCGGACCAACCCAATTCGCCGCCGGCGGCGCCTTCGGACACTCCGCGCTATGGGGCGAACTCGCACTCGGCCTCGCCTGGGCCGCCGTATTCCTGCTTGCCGGCCTGATGGTCTTTCAGCGCCGCACCCGGATTCGCCGCCACTTGGATCCCCCGCTCCGCGACCTTCCGTTGAGCCCCGACGCTCGCAGGGCGGGCCGACGCGAGCACGGTGGGACTACGCTTTGACCGTGAGCGGGCCTCGCATCGTGCCGGGAGTCGACCCGACGACTGCGGTTGGTGCGGCGGTCGACGGCCGCACCGACCCGGTTTGTGTCGCGGTGTGGTTCGAGGTCGACGGAGTCCCGAGCTACGGGACGAGTCTCTCGCCAGCCTCGGCGCGGCGGTTGGCGATGCTTCTGAATGCGGGTGCCGCCCTCGCCGAACGACCGTCGCCGGGCGCGTAGCGGCCCTCCGATCGGAGAGGCATGAGCGAGATCCTGACGTTCGCAGACGTCGTTGTGATCGCGGCTCTCGTCATCCTCTTGGGAATCGTGGCCGCTCCACCCTCGCTCGGCGCCGAGAACGACCGTCATGCGGCTGAGGAGATGCAGGATCGGCTACGCGCCGCGGAACGGCTCCTGTTCGGCGATGGCCTTCACGACGCTTCGTCGATGACGCGCGAACTGGTGTGAGATAGTCGGCGGACAAGGCCCCGGATGGAGG
>JBOHBE010000250.1:0-5761 GCA_050698235.1 Gaiellales bacterium | reverse complement strand
GGACATGGTCATCTCCATCACGGCAAGCGGATACATCAAACGGCTTCCGATCGGCACGTATCGCACCCAGGGACGCGGCGGCATCGGCGTGATGGGCATGGACACCAAGGAGGGCGACTACATCGAGCACCTGTTCGTCGCCTCCACGCACGACTACCTGCTGTTCTTCACGTCCGTCGGCAAGGTCTACCGCGTCAAGGTGCACGAGCTTCCGACCGGGAACCGCCAGTCGAAGGGGCGCGCGCTCGTGAACGTGCTTCCGCTCCGGCAGGACGAGCAGGTCATGGCGGTCATCGAGACGCGGGCCTACGACGAGGGCGAGTACCTCCTCTTTGCGACCCGCAAGGGCGTCGTCAAGAAGACGGCGTTCAAGGCCTACGACACGATCCTGAAGGCCGACGGCATCATCGCGCTCAAGATCCGCGACGGCGACGAGCTGATCGGCGTCCGCCTGACCGACGGCGACGACCACGTGCTCATGGTGTCGCGCAACGGCCAGGCCGTGCGGTTCTCGGAGCACGACGTGCGCGCGATGGGCCGCGGCGCGTCGGGCGTGGCGGGCATGAAGCTGCGGGCGGGCGACGAGGTGATCGCTGTCGAGATCGCGCGCGACGAGCAGGATCTGCTCGTCGTCACCGAGAACGGCTTCGGCAAGCGCACGCGCATCGACGAGTATCCGACCAAGGGCCGGGGGACGATGGGCGTCCTGACGATCCGATACACCGAGGCCCGCGGACGCCTGGCGGGGGCGATGATCGTCCGCGACGGCTACGAGGTGATGCTGATCTCCCACGACGGCACCGTCATCCGCACGGCTGTCGAGGGCATCTCGCGCATGGGACGGCCCACGCAGGGCGTGCGGCTCATGAACCTGCGCGGCGACGACACCGTCTCGTCGATCGCCCGGGTGTCGGAGCCTCAGCCCGTCGGGGTGGCAGGCGAGGAGGTCGCCGACGCCGAGGCGGACGCTGATGTCGAAGCCGACGCCGCCGCCGATGGGGAGGAATCGGCCCCCGAATAGCGAAAAAGGTTGCGCGTTGCGCCAGGCCGACCTCCTCGATCCGGTCGACATTCCGTCCCGGCTGGACCAGCTCGATCTCTACCTCGGGCAAGTCTGCGCGGTCGCGGGCATCTCGAAGATGCAGCTCGACTACTGGACGACCAAGGCCGGCATCGAGACGCATGGCAAGAAGCAGCGCACGTACGACATGCACTCGGTCGAGCTCGTCATGCTGATCAAGCAGGCCAAGGACAAGGGTATGACCCTGCCCGCTGCGATCGAAGCCGCCCGGGAGTTCCAGGCGCGCCGGTTGCAGGCCTAGCGGAAGAGCCACCTTCGCCGGCGCGGCTTGAAGACGGCTGCCAGGTCGTCCGGCGAGAACGGCCCGGTGGCTCCGGTGCCTGTCGCATAGCGGAAGACGGCTAGCCGGAAGACTTCGGCGAGCGCCATCTGGGCCACGAACGCCGCCGCGAGTACGGCAGCCGCAACGGCCAGAAACGCGTCTCCGACGATGACGTTCCCGTCGCGGACGGCAAAGCCGATGGCACCGAGCACGGCGGCGCCGACGCCGACAGCAACGGCCAGCGCGCCAATAGCGATGGAACCTGTCACGGTCTCCCCCCACGTCGTGCGGATCGTTGACGCGGAGCGTCGCATCGCGGCGCGCGTCCCCAGTCCCTCCACAGCGATTGCCGGGACGACGAAGAAGCTGATGAGCGCCCATGCGGCGTCCGCGATCCACTCCGTCACGATCCGCGCCGGCGTCCCACCACCGGGAATCTGCTCGAGCGCCCGCAGGACGAGGCCGACCGCCGTGGTCACGAGCGCCCACAAGCAGATCGTCTGCCACCGGCGGGTCGCCCCGCGAAACGCGTCGCCGACGGTCATCCCGCGCCCGCTCATCGCCGCGTCTGCCATCAGGTAGAGCGCGACGTTGAAGTACGTCGAGATCACGGTGAACGGATAGGCGCAGACGGCTGTTGCGATGAAGATCGCCGTCTTCGAGTGGTGTTGGCCGATGTCGAGCGACCACGGGCCGAGGAGCACCAGAGCCGCAGCTAGTGTCAGGAGTGTGGACGCGAACGGAAAGACCATGACCGCCGGCGTCGCTCGAATCACCGACCAGCTCTGTTTCGTCAGCCGCCAGCCGCGGCCCATTCGCCCCTCGTGCATCGTGTCTCCCCGTCGTCAACTCAAGTGTACGCCTGGCGGAGCTCCTCAGCCACGATGTCAGGGTCGACGATGTTGATCCATACGCCCGCCCCCAGCTCGGCCGCCGCGGGGATCGTGAGCCGGGGCCACACCTCGGCGTGCCAGTGCCAGCGCTCGTTGCCCTCGGGCGCCGCGTAGACGATGCAGTTCCAGGCCAGATCGGGGCCCAGCACGGCCCGCAGCCGCCGAGCGGCGTCGGCGAGTGCCGTGGCGAGCTCGTGCCAGCCGGGCTCGGCGGCGTGCGCGTCGGGTGCAATCCAGAGTTCGTAGGCGAACCGGCTCCAGGCCGGGGCGATCGTGCGCAGGCCGTCGGCGCGGCGAACGGTGCGCGCGTCCTCGATCCCGAGCGCGGCGCAGAGCGCGCACGCGTCGCCGAATGCGGGCGCCTGCGCGGCCACCCCCGGCGGGACCTCGGCGAACGGCACGACCTGGGAGTGCGAGTGATCGAGCGACGCCCCGGCGGCCGGCCCCTCGTTCACCCCGACGGCTGTCCAGGCAGCCTCGCCGCGGTGTGCCTCCCGGCGCGCGATCCAGGCATCGGCGGTCGTCGAAAGCACGGCGGCCGGGAGGTCGGCGAAGGTCACGATGTGCTCCGGCCCGTGGATGACGACCTCCTGGCCCGGGATCGCCGGGAACTTGTTCGGAACGACGCGCACGGTCCAACCCGGTGAGTCGGCGGGCGCGCCGCCGGGGCGGCCGAGCGCCAGCACCTCCGGGGGCGTCATCGCCTCGTGCCCCTCGCAGAACGGGCACGACGACGCGTCGGCGATCCGTGTCGTTCGGCCCTGCGCTCCCGGCCGCCGGGAGCGCCCCGGCGCGACGATGACCGGGACGCCTGTGAGCGGATTCCTGCGGACGTCTATTCGGCGTCGGCCTTTCCGGGCTTCAGGGCGCCGAGGATGTCGATCGGGATGGGCAGGATGGTGGTCGAGTTGTTGGTGCCCGAGATCTCGAGCAGCGTCTGGAGGTAGCGCAGCTGCAGGGCGATCGGGTTCTGGCTGATCACGGCCGCGGCCTCGCCGAGCTTCGTCGACGCCTGGTACTCGCCCTCGGCCGAGATGACCTTGGCGCGCCGCTCACGCTCGGCCTCGGCCTGCCGGGCCATGGCCCGCTGCATGCCGGTCGGGATCTCGACGTCCTTCACCTCGACGACGTTGACCTTGATCCCCCACGGCTCGGTCTGCTCGTCGATGATCTTCTGGAGGATCTGGTTGATCTTGTCGCGCTCGGAGAGGAGCTCGTCCAGCATGTGCTGGCCGAGCACGGAGCGCAGCGTCGTCTGCGCGATCTGGAGCGTTGCAAGGCCGAAGTCGGCCACCTCGACGATCGCCGCGACCGGGCTCACGACCCGGAAGTACGCCACCGCGTTCACGCGGGCGGGGACGTTGTCCTTGGTGATGACCTCCTGTGGCGGGATCACGAGGGTGATCGTCCGCAGGTCGACCTGCACCATCCGGTCGACGATCGGGATGAGCAGAAAGAGACCCGGTCCCTTCGGGTCGCCGAGGAGGCGCCCCAGCCGGAACACGACCCCGCGCTGATACTCGCGCAGCACGCGTACCGAGCTCGCCAGGAGGGCGATGGCGAACGCGAGCACGATTGCCAGGGCGATGAACGGGGCGAGCGAGACGAGGACGATCACGTGGTGGCTCCTTCGGTGGATGGTGGGGCGGGGGAGACGTACAGGGTGAGGCCCTCGACCTTGTCGACGATCACCTCGTCGCCGGCGTTCGCCTGGGCCTCCTCGGCCTCAGCTTCCCATAGCTCGCCGCGCAGGAACACCTGCCCGCGCGGCCGCAGCGGCACGCGGACGACGGCGCGCTGCCCGAGGAGGCCGGCCGCGCCGGCGCCGTAGACCCCGACGGGCTGGTGGCGGGCCGCGACGACCTTGGTCGCGATGAACGCCAGGCCGCCGCCGAACACGATGCCGATGACGATCACGAGGATCGGGTCCACGCCCACGCCGGAGCCGGGCGTGCGGAAGAGCATGAGCCCGCCCGCACAGAGCGCGAGCACCCCCGAGATGCCGATGAGGCCGTGGCTCGTCACCCACCCCTCCACGGCCAGGAGCGCGACGCCGAACACGATGAGCGCGGCGCCCGCCAGGTTGATCGGGACGACCGAGAAGCCAAAGAGGGCCAGGATGAGGGCGATGCCGCCCAGCGTTCCCGGCAGGATGACGCCCGGGTGGAACACCTCGTAGGCGATGCCGCCGATGCCCGCCAGGAAGAGCAGGAAGAGCAGATTGGGGTCGATCAGGATGTTCAGGAGCTTGAGCGTCCAGGGCATGTCGACCGTGTCGACCTGGGCGCCGGCGGTGTGCAGCGTGATGTGCTTGAAGGTCGTCGTCGTGCCGTCCACCGTGTTGAGGAGCGCCGGCAGGCTCGGGGACACGTAGTCCACGAGGTTCTCCTTGAGCGCCTCGTCGGCGGTGTAGTTGGCAGCCTCGGAGACCGTGAGCACGGCCGCGTCGCCGTTTCGGCCGTGCGAGTCGGCCAGCACCTTCACCTTCTTCTCGGCGTCGTTCAGGATCTTCTTCCGCAGGTCCTTGCCGATGTTCGACCCGTTCGAGTTGATCGGCGTCGCCGAGCCGATGTTCGTCACCGGCGCCATCGCGGCCACGTCGGCCGCCATCGTCACGTACACCCCGGCGGATGCCGCGCGGGCGCCGTTCGGCGACACGTAGACGATCACGGGCACCTTCGAGGCCAGCTCGGCCTTGTAGATGTCCTCCATCGACGTCGAGAGGCCCCCCGGCGTGTCGAGCAGGATGACGAGGGCCGCGGCGTGATCGGACTCCGCCCGGTCGATCGAGTCCTTCACGAAGCTCGCCGAGACGGGGTTGATCTCGCTGTCGAGCTTTATGGCGAGGACGAGCGGGCGCTCGGCTGCGGCGCCGGCGGCGGACGGAACGCTCGCCAGGCCGGCCAGGACGAGCAGCAGGATCCAGAGCCGCATGTGCATCGAATTGGCTTCATAGAAATCTTACCGGCGGAATTCGAAGGCTTTTGTGGTGCGACCGATAATGCCGTGTGGGCGTGGGCAGACGAGCAGCATGTGTGGCGGTCGTGATCGTGGGCGTGCTCGCGGTCGCACCGAGTGCTCTGGCGGGTGGCGCAGTCCGGCTCGCGCCGGTCCCGCAGCTGGCGCACCCGTTCGGCCACGCGGTGCATGCGGGGCGCACGTTCCAGATGGTCGGCGTCCGCTGGAAGGGCACCGGAGCTGTCCGGCTCCAGGCTCGGAGCACGAGCGGGTCATGGACGCGGTGGGTGGCGCTGTCGCAGGAGGCGCCGGTCTGGACGGGACCGGCGCGGCGCGTCCGGATGCGGCGGAGCGGCGATGTGCGCGACCTCGCGGTGACGTTCATCACCATCCCGCGTGTCGCATCGCCGGCCAGGGGGACGGTCATCCCTGCGGTCGCCGGGCGGCCGGCGATTGTGACACGGGCGGGCTGGCATGCCGACGAGTCGATCCGGCGGGCGCAGCCGTCGTACGCGCCGGCGCTCAAGATGGTGTTCGTGCACCACACCGATACCGCGACGTCGGCGC
>JBOHBE010000249.1:0-2198 GCA_050698235.1 Gaiellales bacterium | reverse complement strand
CGGAAGTCACACTCCACCGTTCGGGTGATACCCGCGTAAGAAGTTTGTTAGGTCAAGAGGATAGGGATGGCCTCAGATGGTGCCGGGGCGCCCGTCTCAGTACTCGTAGAAGCCGCGGCCGGACTTGCGGCCCAGCCGCCCGGCCTCGACGTAGCTGCGCAGCAGCGGGCAGGGCCGGTACTTGTCGTCCCCGAGCCCGTCGTGCAGCACCTCCATGATCGCCAGACAGGTGTCCAGGCCGATCAGGTCGGCCAGCGTGAGCGGCCCCATCGGATGGTTCATTCCCAGCTTCATGACCGTGTCGATCGACTCGCGGTCGCCCACGCCCTCCATCAGGCAGTAGACGGCCTCGTTGATCATCGGCAGGAGGATCCGGTTGGCGATGAACCCCGGGTAGTCGCGCGACTCGGCGACGGTCTTCCCCATCCGCTCGGCGGCAGCGCGCACCGCCGCGGCGGCCTCGTCGGAGGTCTCGAGGCCCCGGATCAGCTCGACGAGCGGCATCAGCGGCACGGGATTCATGAAGTGCATGCCGACGACCCGCTCGGGGCGCGAGGTCGCCGCCGCCAGCCGCGTGATCGGGATCGAGCTGGTGTTCGAGGCGAGCACCGCGCCGTCGCCGGCTGCTCGGTCGAGGCCGGCGAAGATGCGGAGCTTCAGGTCGACGTCCTCGGTCGCCGCCTCGATGGCGATGTCGGCCGGACCGGGCTCGGCGGCGGTCGCGATCCGGCCGAGCGCGCCGCCGGCGTCGTCCGCGTCGACCTTCCCCTTCTCGACCAGCTTGGCGAGCGAGGCCTCGATGCCGGACAGGGCCCGCGCGAGCTGCTTCGGCTCGACGTCGACGAGCGTCACGTCGAAGCCGGCAACCGCCGCCACCTGGGCGATCCCCGACCCCATCTGCCCGGCGCCGACGACGCAGATCGCGTCGCTCACGCGGGGAAGACCTCGAGCACCGTGGCGTCGCCCTGGGCGGCGCCCGAGCAGATCGCCCCGACGCCGATCCCGCCGCCGCGGCGGCGAAGCTCGTAGATGAGCGTCCCGAGCAGGCGCGCGCCCGACGCGCCGATCGGGTGGCCGAGCGCGACCGCGCCGCCGTTCACGTTGACGCGGTCCTGGTCGATCCCGAGCAGCCGGATCGTGTTGAGCGCGACCGAGCAGAACGCCTCGTTCACCTCGAGCAGATCGATGTCCGAGACGTCGAGGCCCGCCTTTTCGAGCGCGACCCGTGTCGCCGCCGCAGGCGTGCGCACCAGGTAGGCGTAGTCGTCCGCGACGTACCCGTGACCCCGGATGGCGGCGAGGGGAGCGATCGCCCGCTCCTTCGCCCAGCTCTCCGACGCCAGAACCAGCGCGGCGGCGCCGTCGTTCACGCCCGGGGCGTTCCCGGCCGTCGTCGACCCGTCGGCGACGAAGACGGGCTTCAGCGCGGCCAGCCGCTCGAGCGACGTGTCGCGGCGGGGGCTCTCGTCGGTGTCCACCACGGTCGCGCCCTTGCGGCCCTGGATCGTGACCGGCGCGATCTCCTCGGCGAACCGGCCGCCGTCGATGGCCGCGACGGCTCGCTCGTGCGAGCGCAGCGCCCAGGCGTCCTGCTCCTCGCGCGAGATGCCGACCTCGGCGGCCACGGCCGAGTTCTGCTCCGCCATGATGAGGCCGTCGAACGTGCAGGTGAGCCCGTCGTAGGTCATCGAGTCGAGCACCGCGCCGTCGCCCATGCCGTAGCCGAACCGGGCCTTCGGCAAGAGGTAGGGCGCGTTTGACATCGACTCCATGCCACCGGCCAGGATGACGTCGTGCTCGCCGGCGCGGATCATCACGTCGGCCAGGGTCGCCGCCCGCATGCCCGACGCGCACACCTTGTTGATCGTCTCCGAGCCGACGGTCGGCCCGAGCCCGATCCCGACCGACACCTGCCGCGACGGGATCTGCCCCGCGCCCGCCTGGAGCACCTCGCCCATGACGACGTAGCCGATGTCGGCAGGCGCGACGCCGGAGCGCTCGAGCGCAGCCGCAGCGGCGTGCGTCCCGAGCTCCGGTCCGGAGAGGCTCGAGAGGCCGCCGCCGAGCTTGGTAAACGGCGTTCGGGCGGCGCTCAGAATGACGGTTCGTGCTTGACTCATGGGCAGCGATGCAGCATAGTCAAGCCCGTGCAGACGACCTTCGGACAGTGGTGGTGGCGACGCGAGCGAGGTGCGGCC
>JBOHBE010000248.1:0-2456 GCA_050698235.1 Gaiellales bacterium | reverse complement strand
GGAAGCGTCAGCGAGCGCGCCGCCCACCGCGCCGGGTGCTCCGTATTAGTGGTCCGGCCAACTCCCGCGTAAGCTACGGACGATTCAGATGAGCGCCACCGGGCAACGCGTTCACGATGTCATCCTGCGAGGCGGGCGTACGCTCCGCCTGCGTCCGCCGGACGAGGGCGACGCCGGCGCCGTGCGGACGTTCCTGACCGACCTCTCGCCGGCCAGCATGCGCCTGCGGTTTCATGGAGCCCGCCGGGTCGACGATGCGATGGTCGAGGGCTTTCTCGATCCGGACTGGAGCAGCGAGGGTGTGTTGATCGCCGTGGCGGCCGGGGCCGACGAGACCGATCGGGTCGTCGGCATCGCCAGCTTCGCGCGCCTCCGCGACCCGTGCCTGGCGGAGGTGTCGTTCGTCGTCGCCGACGACCGCCAGGCCGACGGCATCGCAACCCGCCTCCTCGAGCAGATCGCCGACGAGGCGGGGCGGGTCGGCATCGAGCGCTTCGTGGCCGAGGTGATGTTCGAGAACCAGCCGATGCTGGGCGTCTTCGAGGCCTCGGGCTTCGAGGTCAGCCGTACGGACGACGGGGGCGAGATCCGGGTCGAGTTCCCGATCCGCTCGGACGAGCGGTACCGCGAGGCGGTCGACTTCCGCGATCACACCGGCGTCGGCCCATCCCTCCGGCCCGTGCTCGAACCGGCGGCGGTGGCGGTCGTCGGCGCGTCGGCGCGGGACGGATCGATCGGCGGCGCCGTCTTCCGGAACATCGTCGAGGCCGGCTATACCGGGGCGGTCTACCCCGTGAACCGCTCGGGCGAGCCGGTCGCCGGCCACGCCGCACACGCGTCGGTGGCCGAGCTCCCCACGCCGGTCGACCTGGCGGTCGTCGCCGTGCCGTCGGGCGCAGTTCAGGGCGCGGTCGCCGAGGCGCTGGGCGCCGGTGCGAAGGCCGTCTGCGTAATCTCGGCGGGCTTCGCCGAGACCGGGCCCGCCGGCGCCCAGGCGGAGGCCGATCTGCTGGCGCTCGTGCGCTCGCACGGCGCGCGCATGGTCGGGCCGAACTGCCTCGGGGTGTTCGCATCGGGGCCGATGATGAACGCGACCTTCTCGCGACGCCAGTTCGAGCCGGGGAACGTCGCCATCTCGTCGCAGAGCGGCGCCGTCGGCCTGGCGGTCATCGACGAGGCCTCCCAGCGCGGCCTCGGCCTGTCGGCGTTCGTCTCGGTCGGCAACAAGGCGGACGTGTCCTCGAACGACCTGCTCGAGTACTGGGAGGACGACCCCGAGACCGCCGCGATCGCCCTGTACCTCGAGTCGTTCGGCAACCCCCGCAGGTTCGCGCGAATCGCCAACCGGGTGGCGAGGCGCAAGCCGATCCTGGCCCTGAAGAGCGGCTCCACGACCATGGGCGAGCGGGCGGCGCTCTCGCACACGGCCGCGCTCGCCGGGTCCGACCAGGCGGCCGAGGCCCTGTTCCGCCAGGCCGGAGTCATCCGCGCGCACACGCTCCAGGAGCTGTGCGACGTGCTCCAGCTTGTCGCAAAGCAGCCGCTCCCGCACGGACGACGTGTCGCGATCCTCTCGAACGCGGGCGGGCTCGCGATCCTGTGCGCCGACGCGTGCGCGGAGCTGGGATTCGAACTGGCGCCGCTCAACGAGCACACGCGCCAGCACCTGGCGGCCCTCCTGCCCGACGAGGCGACGGTGGCGAATCCGGTCGACATGATCGCCTCTGCCACCTCCGAGACCTTCGCATCGGTGGTGCCGCTGCTCCTCGCCGACGCCGACGTCGACGCGCTCGTCGTGCTCGCGGCACCCACGGCACTGGCGATGCCGGAGGAGGTCGTGGGCGCGATCGGCGAGGCGTGCGACCGCGAGGGCGCGACGAAGCCCGTGCTGGCCGTCACTCCCGGCACGACGCCTCACGGCGGACCGGTGCCCTGCTACCGCTACCCCGAGGCCGCTGCCGGCGCGCTCGCCCGAGCCGTCGAACGGGCGGAGTGGCTGCGGCGGCCGCACGGCCGCATCCACGAGCCGGTCGTCGACCGGGCCGCGGCACAGGCCATCGTCGACTCGGCGCTCGAGACCGCGCCCGACGCCTGGCTTTCGGCCGACGCCGCCCGCCGGCTGCTCACGGCCTACGGCGTGCCGTGCGTCACGCAGCGCACGGTGACGAACCGAGAGGAGGCGCTCGAGGCGGCCGACGCCCTGGGGCATCCGCTCGCGGTCAAGCTCGGTGAGGCCGGCGTGCACAAGGTCGACCGCGGAGGGGTGATCCTCGGCATCGGCGATACCGCCGCGCTCGACGCAGCCCTGGACCGCGTCGACTACCCGGCCGTGATGCAGCCGATGGTCACGGGCGGGATCGAGCTCCTGGCGGGAGTGGTCCAGGACCCGGTGTTCGGGCCCGTCGTCGCGTTCGGCCCGGGCGGCACGATGGCCGAGCTGATCGGCGGCACCGCGT